>JAXGSX010000357.1:0-3402 GCA_040775225.1 Kiritimatiellia bacterium
CAGTTACATGGGCGCGCGGCGCCGCGGGCTGTTGTTTGAGGCGGGGGTGGGGCGGGGGCGGCTGCTGGTCAGCCGCCAGAATTTCGTGGATACGCCGGCCGCGCGCTTTCTCTCCGGCGAGTTGGTCCGTTACATGCTGGAATCCAACCGCCGGCCGGAAGCTTCGGTGCCGCCGGGATTCCTGCGCCATTTCGTCAACCAGCGCGGGTAATGCGCGGGGTTCCAAGGATGGTACGCGAAGGCGCCAACCGCAGGGGCGCAACCGATTGCCGACATGGCGCGGGCACGCAAAAGAATCCTTGACAGGACGCACGGCAGTTTATACTTTGCCCCATTGTTAAGCGCTTAAAATTATCGTTGGGCGATTACCATCTGGTCCCTGCAAAAATAGAACATTAGGCTTGAATAACCCTGCGCCTATTTGGTGCAAAAAAAATTCCTGAATTTCAAAACCGGAAGTGGATGGCAATTTTACTGCTTTTCCAGTGCGATTTGCCGGCCATGGGAAGCTTTGCCGCCGTGCGGGAAGCCGGATTGAGGATTCCCGGCGATATTTCCATTGTGGGATTTTACGATATCAGCTTTGCGGCCTGCCTGGAACCCCCACTCACCTCGGTGGCGCAGCCCAAGCGCAAACTGGCCGAGGCGCTGTCGGCAACCTTGATGCGGCGTCTGGAACAGCCCGCCGCGCCGCCGCGCCATTTAATGATCGCGCCGGAAGTCCGCGCCGGATAAAAAATGGAGGTGGATGAATGCCTGCCGTTGGTATGCCGTTCGTATTAACCAGCAACGGCCGCGCCGCCTGTGCGATTGTCAGCGATGCGACCGGCCGGCGGAGGCCACGCGCTGCGGCAATGCAATTAGCCGAAGGTTTCCGCGCGCTCAGCGGAATAAATCTGCCCGTGTTGAAATCCGACGCCGCTATCCGGACGCCGGCGATCTGCCTGGGAATCCTGGGCCGGTCGCGCCTGATCAGGGATTTGCTGGCCGGGGACCAGGTCCTGTTATCCGGCGCGGGGGAGCGGAACACGCGCGCTACCGTGTTGAGCAATCTGACGCTTTATCCCGGGGACTTGGGCGGGCAGGGCTTTGTCGTTTACGGCACGCGTTGCCAGGGGCAGCCGGCCGTCATCCTGACCGCCAATACGGAGCAGGGCCTGGCTTATGCCGTGCAGACCCTGCTGAGCCGTATTTACCTGGAGGACGGCGCCTGGCGGATTTTCGGCCTCGGCACCCGGTTCCTGCCGGCGCTTAACCGGCCGGCCTTCGCCGTCCGCAGCCTGGCCACGTTTATTTCCGGGCCGTGTTACATGTTTCCCGGCCAGTGGGAAAAGGAATTCGGCCGCGATTACCGGCGTTTCCTCGACTGGATGAGCGGGCATAAATTCAACCACCTGCTGGATTGGTCGTTTACCCCGGATGCCGGGATCGGCTATCGTTCGAAACGCTTCCCGGAACTGGTGAACCATCTGCATCCTAACGTCCGGCATGAATATATGCCCGGTATGCTGCGTTACGCGCGGCAACGCCACATCAAAACCTGGCTTTTTTTCAAATTGCCATTCCTGGATTATACCGGGGACAAGAGTGGGCCTCACTGCCCGCTGATCGGGGAAGACCGGCCGATCGTGTCCGCCGTCCGGACCGCCGCGGCCGCCGGACGCCGCGGGCAGTCCCTGCGGATGGTCTGCCTGTCCCGGCCGCAGACCAGGAATTTCTGGCGGCAATACATTGCCGAACTTGTAACGCGCTACCCGGAAATTGACGGGCTGGGCTGCGAGGTGGGCGAACACCTGTCGTCCTATTGCGCCTGCCCGGCCTGCAAGGGCCGGGAACAGGAACGGGGCTATGAGTATTTTAAACTCATGGCCGACACGGCGCGCCGGATCAAGCCTTCGCTGAAGCTTTGGTTTTACCGGGCGGCCGGCGCCGCACGCATTGAGGAACGGCGGTCGGAGTTCGGCGATATCACCATGATCGGCTGGGGCTTTACGGAGTTCTGGGGCGCGCGGCGTTCCGTGCCGCGCGGCGACTGGTTTCTCTGCCATACCGGCAATAATGAGCATGCCGAGGCGTATATGCGCCAGGCCGTCAGCACCCTCAGCCGGCACAGGTTTGACGGCATTCAAATCCGCGGGACGAAATACATGGAATGGGAAGCGAAGTACCGCGCGTTCGAGGAATTGACATGGAATCCCGATTTGTCCCTGGAGGATCTGGCCGTCCTGAACACAATCCGGGCGGAACGCCGATACGACCGGGAACTGGCAGACATCTATTTGCAATGGATGCGCTGGGTGGAAGCCGGCCGCGCCCCGGCCTTTCAATATCTGAACAAGTTCCGCCTGCCGGATGAGTGGCTGGCCGCGGAAGGTTACGCCGCGCGCCGCAATTCCGGGTTGGCGAAGCTGCGGCGGCTGTTGGCGCAATACCGCGGCGCCGCTCCCCGGGTGCGGCATATCGCCGCTGAACTGCGCCGGATGCTTTATTCCGTCCAGTTGCTGGCGGGCGAATTTACCGTGAAGCGCCGCGCAACCGTCAGCGACGATCCCTGGCCGGGCATCCTGACGCTGTGCGCCGGTGGTTATGGCGAGCGCGCGGTGCGCCTGCCGGCCGGAAGCTATACGGCGACGGCGGTCATGAAAAACACCGGCGCCGAACCGTGCAAGGTCGGCCTGCAACTCAACGGCCGGCCGGCTGCTGAATTTGCGCCGGAATTGTTGCCCACCGGCGGGGTGTCCTGGCATACCTTGGCCGCGCAATTCAAGGCCGTCAAGCCGGGCGCCCAGCGGCTGCGGCTCCATTTGTTGAACGGGGATGCCTGCGCCATACACCGGATTGTCATCGAGCCGGAAACCAGACCCGGACCGTTGCCGGCCCGGGCCCCGCGCGCCGCTGGCGGGAGCAGCGCGGGCGTCCGTGGAATCCGTTGAATTATGATGGAAGTTCGAAAGGCGCATTTTTTCAGTAAAATAAAGCCCCCGGCCTGAAGGCCGGGGCCGGAACAGGCGCAACACATGCAGAACCCGGATGGCGGCGTGCAGGATTGCGGTTTTTATCTGCGGCATTTCCCGCGCTGGCTGCAATGGGCCGAGCCGCATTGGCATGAGACGGACGATGGAGGCGGCTTTTTCGGCGCGGGCACGGGCGCGGTCCTGGACCACAGCGCTACGGCCGGCTACCTGGCGGCCTGCACCGCGCTCGCCGCCGGACCGGAATCCCTGCGCGCGCAATGCCACATCCCGCATGCGGAACTGACGCGCCGAGCCGCCGCCGCGCTGCGGTTCATCCTGGCCGGGCATGTCAGCCGGCCCGGCCAAACCGCGGACGTCCAATCCTGGGGGCGGCACTGGGGCAGCCCGATCGTGCTGGAGCGCATGGCCAACGCGGTGGATTGCCTGG
>JAXGSX010000358.1:0-3372 GCA_040775225.1 Kiritimatiellia bacterium
CTGGCGATGGGTAGCGCTGGCATCGTGCTGGGTGGAAATCACCACGGCGTCAATATGCGCCGGGCGCCCGTTTGCGTAAGCCACGGTCACCTGCGACTTGCCGTCCGGCCGCAGGAAGGGGATGGTTTGATTGCGGCGGGCGCGCGACAGGGCGCGGGTGAGGCGGTGGGCGGCCATGATCGGCAGCGGCATCAACTCCGGGGTTTCATCGCAAGCGTAGCCGAACATCATGCCCTGATCGCCCGCGCCCTGTTCCTTGAACAGGCCGGCGCCGGCGGTCACACCCTGGGAGATGTCCGGCGACTGGCGGTCCAATGCGACCAGCACGGCGCAGGCATCGGCGTCAAATCCCATCGCCGCATCGGTATAGCCGATGTGCCGCACGGTCTCCCGCACGATATCCGCCGCGTTGAAGACCGCCTTGGTGGTGATCTGTCCGGCGACCACCGCCATGCCCGTGGCCACCATGGTCTCGCACGCCACGCGGCTCAACTTGTCCTGCGCCAGGCAGGCGTCCAGCACGGCGTCGGAAATGGCATCCGCGACTTTGTCCGGGTGGCCTTCGGTGATTGATTCGGACGTGAAAACATACGCATCGCGGCTCATGTTAGCTCCTTGCCATTACTTCAATATCCGTGTCATCAAGTTCAATCCGACTCAAAATCCATGGATCGCGGCGGCGGGCAACAAACGAAGCCGGCAACAAAACAAGCTTCCGCTCGCGCGCCATGCGCCATCAGCCGCCGGGACAACTCCATCAAACATCAATCGAAATTTAACATATAACATAAAAGCGCCGGCAGATGCAATCATTGATTTATCAAGGCCGGCAGAAGGGATGCGCCGGGCCGTGGCGCCGCCGCCATCCCGAGCCATCTTCCCCTGCTGCCGGACGCCTCACGCGGCGGAACTATTGCGACAATTCGAGTATTTCCGGGGCCACCTTGCGCGTCAACGCCAGCGACAGTTCATGCACATCTTCCGGCGAATGCGAGACCAGCGCCTGCTCGGCGATCAGGCGGGCTTCGGTGAAACTGACGCTGCAGAGGGCGTCCTTCACCCGCAGGTAGGAGGAAGGACTGACGCTCAACTCATCCACCCCCAACCCCAGCAGCAAGGGCGTCAACAGCGGATCGCTGGCCATGCCGCCGCAGACCCCGGTCCAGATGCCGAACCGGTGGCCGACATCAATCGTGTACTTGATCAGGCGCAGAATGGCGGGATGGGTGGGCTCGTAGAGATAGGCCACGCGTTCATTGCCGCGGTCAATTGCCAGGGTGTACTGAATCAAGTCGTTAGTGCCCAGGCTGAAGAACTGGACATACGGCGCAAGCATATCGGCGACGATTGCGGCGGACGGCACCTCGATCATGGCGCCCACCTGGATATGGGGATTGAAGGGATGGCCGCGTTCAAACAATTCCTTCTTGGCCTGGTCCAGGATGACATTCGCCCGCACGATTTCATCTATCGTGCTGATCATCGGGTACATAATGCGCACGTTGCCGCAGACGCTGGCCCGCAGCATCGCCCGCAACTGGGTGCGGAACATGTCCGGCTGGGCCAGGCAGAAGCGGATGGCGCGCCAACCCATGAACGGGTTGGATTCGTCCCAGGTCACATCCAGGTTTTTCAGCACCTTATCTCCGCCCAGGTCGAGGGTGCGGATGATCATGGGCGCGGGAGCGATGCGCTGGGCTACACTGCGGTAGGCTTCGAATTGCTCTTCTTCCGTCGGCACCTCGGAGCGCGACATGTAAAAATATTCCGTGCGGAACAAACCAATGCCTTCCGCTCCGCAATTCATTACGGCATCCACATCCTGCGGCACTTCGATATTGGCGGACAAAGCTATACGGTAGCCGTCGCGGGTCTGCGCGGGCCGGCCTTTGAGTTTCTCCAGGTCGGATTCAATCCCCCGCCGCGCCTCGTCATCACGCCGGGCCTGCGCGCAGCGTTCGGCGGAAGGCCGCACGGCCACCAGGCCCTTGGCGCCGTCAACCAGAATCGGATCGCCGGCGCGGACTTCGCGGCTGAGGGTATGCAGGCCCAGCACCGCGGGAATGCCCAATTTGGCAGCCAGGATCGCGGCATGCGCCGTGGCGCTGCCCAGGTCGAGCGCCAGGGCGATGACGCGGCTCTTGTCAATCGAAACAATTTCCGACGGCGCCAGGTCGTTCGCCACCAGCACGACATCCTTCGATTTTATATCGGCCAGCGAAGACCGGCGTCCGACCAGGTTGTGAAGGATGCGCCGGGTGACATCCTGCACATCGGCCACGCGCTCGCGGACGTATTCATCCTTGACCCTGGCCAGCGCCTGCATGAACCCGCGCGCCACGTCCTGCAGGACTACTTCGACATTGCGGCGCCGGTTCTCAATGCCGGTAATGACGTTTTCGATGAACGGACGATCATCGAGGATCAGCAGGTGCGCGTCGAAAATGCTAGCCACGGCCGGATCGCATTCCTGCTGGAATTCCCGCAACTGGCGGCGCGTGGCAATCAGGGCGGATTCAAACCGGGCGATTTCACGGGGCACTTCAGCGGGCGATATTTCCCGTTCCACCACGCTGTCATCGTGCGCCTGCTTGAGAAAGACGCGGCCGAGGGCCAGCCCCGGCGACACGCCGATGCCCCGGAACACCCGCTCTTCGGCCGGCGGGTCCACGGCGGTTAATTTTTCGGAAGAGTTGGCCATGCCGGTCATTCTTCATAAAATTTCTGTTCAAAGAGCGCCTGGATGGCGTCCAGCGCCTGCTCGGCGTCGCTGCCCTCGGCGATGACCTTGAGCTTGACGCCGAACCCGGCTTCCAGGGTCATCAGTCCCATGATGCTTTTGCCGGAAACCTTGTTGTCGCCCTTGGCCACGGTAATATCGCATTGGAAGCGGGAAGCGGTTTTGACCAGCATGGCCGCCGGCCGGGCATGAATACCGTACTGATTGCGGATTTCGAATTCGCGCACCACCACATTGGACCAGACCGCCGCCGGATTCTTCGCGTTATGACTCCCCATGTGCCGCTCCCTTTGCCATCACGGCCACCAATTTTTCGTCCAGTTCCTTGGCCGCGTCATGTCCCAGGCGTTTTAATTTTTCATTCAGGGCGGCGACTTCGATCACGGTGGCCAATTCACGCCCCGCCGCCGCCGGCACGATCAAATGCGGGATCGGCACACCCAGAATATCGCGGAAGCGCTTGGCCACCCGATCATCGCCTTCTTCAAATTCCTCAAATTTACGCAAAGTGGCCACCAGATCAAGTTGTTTTTGATCGCGCACCGCCGCCACGCCGAACAGGCTGGGAACATGAATAATGCCCAGGCCGCGGATTTCCAGGTGGTAACGGGTCACGCCCGTGGCGGAACCGA
>JAXGSX010000359.1:0-3351 GCA_040775225.1 Kiritimatiellia bacterium
CCGGCGGCCAGTTCGCCGTACAGGGTGGACATGATGCCGCGGCAGATGGGCACCACCTGGGCGGTGAAGGTCACGCGGGCTTCCCGCCCCGCCAGCAGCCCCAGTTCGCGTTCGATTTCGCAGACATGCTGGTGGCCCGACAGCTTGTAGGCGTTGATGTTTTCGTAGCGGGCCGGATAATGGAAAGCCGGCGCGGCTTTCTTGCCGGCGCCGGAGACGCCGGTCTTGCAGTCGCAGATCAGCCGGCTGGGGTTGATCATGCGGCGCCGCATGGCCGGGGCCAGGCCGAGGATGCAACTTACGGCGAAACAGCCGGGATTGCCGACAATGCGGGTTTGCCTGCCCAGCGCGTCGCGATGGAGTTCCGCCAGCCCGTACACCGCCTGCGGCAGCAGGTCCGGCGCGGCGTGCGCGGGATTGCGCCCGATGCGTGTGGCATAATCGGCGTAAGCGGCCGGGGTATTGAACCGGAAATCGCCGCTGTAATCAATCACCCGGGCGCCGGCGGCCAGTTCGGCGGGGGCGGCGCGCATGCCGACGCCGTCGGGCGTCGCCATGAAAACCACGTCCGGCTTTTCCGCGTCCGGCTGGGCAACATCCGTGATTGTCAGGTCGCACAGCCGGTCCAGGTGCGGGTAAAGCCGGCTGATGGGCGTGCCGATGTCGTTAATGTCGGCCAGGCGGACGATGCGCGCTCCCGGATGGTTCATTAACAGTTCAATTATGCCGATGCCGCCGTAGCCGCCCGCGCCGATGATTTTTACCTTGATCATGCCGATTGCTCCCTTGCCGTTATTTCCGAGTCATTTTTTATCCGCAGATTACGCAGATTAGCGCAGATTATTTTCCATGAATAAGGCAAACGGAAAATTCTCTCACACTCCATCATCAAGACTACGGCGGGCAAGCCCAAGCCGCCAAGAAAGAACCATCAGGAACCCACTCCTCCTTTGTGGCTGAGTGTCTTTGTGAGAGCTTATCTGCTCCGGCTCTGCCCCTTTGCTCCTTTGCCCCTTTGCATATCAAATTGACACTGCCGCGCCGAAAAGCTATATATAACGGCATGTCTAACCCAAATTCAATCAAAAAAATACTGGTGACCGGCGGCGCCGGCTATATCGGCTCCGTGCTGACCCCGGCCCTGCTGGCCCGCGGCCATGCCGTGACGGTGGTGGATAATTTTACTTACGGGCAGACTTCCCTGCTGGATTGCTGCCACAACGAACTTTTGACCATCATCCGCGGCGATGTCCGTGACGAGGCGTTGATCAAGCCGCTGGCTGCCGCCGCGGACGCGATCATGCCCCTGGCCTGCCTGGTGGGCGCGCCGCTGTGCGCGCAGCGTCCGCTGGAGGCGCGTTCCATCAACCTGGAGGCCGTGCGCATGCTGCTGCGGCATGCCGGGCCGCAGGCCCGGATTATTTCCCCCACCACCAACAGCGGGTACGGGGTCGGACAAGCCGGCATATTCTGCACGGAGGAAACCCCCTTGCGGCCCATCTCCCTGTACGGCCGGCTGAAAGCCGAGTTGGAGGAGTCCCTGCTGTCGGACGGCCGGGCGGTGTCGCTGCGGCTGGCGACGGTGTTCGGCATCAGCCCGCGCATGCGCCTGGATTTGCTGGTGAACGATTTCACCTACCGGGCGGTCACCGACCGGTTTATCGTGTTGTTTGAAGCGCATTTCAAGCGCAATTATATCCATGTGCGCGATGTCGCGCGGGCGTTTTTGCACGCTCTGGACAATTTCGAAAAGATGCGCGGCCAGGCTTACAATGTCGGCTTGAGCGACGCCAACCTGTCCAAGCTGGAATTGTGCCGTGAAATCCGGAAACAGGTGCCGGATTTCACCTTCCTCGAAGCGCCGGTGGGCGAGGACCCGGACAAGCGCAATTACATCGTCAGCAACGAAAAAATCGAGCGCGCCGGATTCCGCCCCGCGGTCTCGCTGCCGCAGGGCATCCGGGAATTGATCCGCGGCTACCAAGTGCTGCGCCGCAACCAGTACGCGAATGTCTGAAACATGAAAATCCTCACCACCGGCGGGGCGGGATACATAGGCAGCCATACCTGCGTGGAGTTGTTGCAGGCGGGAATGGACGTCGTGGTGGCGGACAATTTATCGAACAGCAAGTTCGAGGCCGTCCTCCGCGCGGGCGAGCTGGCCGGCCGGGCGCCGGAGTTTTACGAGGCGGATTTGACCGACCGCGCCGCGCTGGACAAGATTTTTGCCGCCCATCGCATTGACGCGGTCATTCATTTTGCCGGGTTGAAGGCGGTGGGGGAATCCGTGCGGGAGCCGCTGCGTTATTACCGCAATAATATCGCCGGTACGGTGACGTTGTGCGAAGCCATGCAGGCGGCCGGGGTGCGCCGGATGGTTTTCAGCTCCTCGGCCACGGTGTATGGCGTGCCGGAGCGGGTGCCCATCACGGAGGATTTCCCGCTGACCGCGACCAATCCCTACGGCCGCACCAAGCTGATGATCGAGGAGATTCTGCGCGACCTGCAGGCGGCCGATCCCGCATGGCGGATCGTGCTGCTGCGCTATGTCAATCCGGTGGGCGCGCATCCCAGCGGGCGTATTGGCGAGGATCCCAACGGCATTCCCAACAACCTTTTCCCCTATATCGGCCAGGTGGCCGCCGGCCGCCTGAAACAATTGTCCGTGTTCGGCAATGATTATCCCACGCCCGACGGCACCGGGGTGCGCGATTACATCCACGTGGTGGACCTGGCGCGCGGCCATCTTAAGGCGTTGGCGCGGCTGGATTGCGAACCGGGGTTGTCCGTTTATAATCTCGGCACCGGGCGCGGCTACAGTGTGCTGGAAGCCGTGGCAGCTTTCGAGCGGGCGTGCGGCAAGCCCATTCCGTACCGTTTCGCGCCGCGCCGGCCGGGGGATGTGCCGGCGTGTTACGCCGACCCGTCCCGGGCCAACCGGGAACTGGGATGGCGCGCGGAACTGGACCTGGGGGACATGTGCCGCGACGCCTGGCGCTGGCAATCCCGGAATCCCGCCGGGTATGGATGACTCAGCCGGCCCTCCGGGGTGCCCAGGCGGCAGACTGGAGGATACGAATGGCTCAGCGCAGCTTCGCCCTCCAGCATACACGGACAGACTGCGAATTTTCGATTTTGGAAGGTGAAGCTGTGCTGAGCCTGCCATTCGGAAAACATTCTTTTGTAGCGCCGAACTGCGTTCGGCGTTGATGCGGCATACTTGGCCCGCCCGCGCCCTACGCCAGCAAGTCCGCTTCCCCGCTGGAATGCACGAGCAGGACCGGGGGCAGGCCCGCGGTCATCCGCGAATAATTTTCATGAAAAGCCGCGGCCCCGGCATCCGCGGGAATA
>JAXGSX010000360.1:0-3350 GCA_040775225.1 Kiritimatiellia bacterium
CACCGGCGGCCGCTGGCTGATCCTGCAATCCGCTGCCGGGTATGCCGCATTGGAAGTGATTTTTCCGGAAGATTGACGCTGCCGGACTTTTCAGCCTTTAACGCATATTATCGGCTCCAACCGGGCGACGCGGCGGGCCAGTCCGGCGCCGGCGGTGGCTTCAATTACCTCCTCGATGTTTTTGTAAGCGCCGGGCGCTTCCTCGGCCAGGCCGGCTTGCGATTGACCGCGGGCGGTGATTCCCTGGCGGGCAAGGTCCCGCACCACGTCCGCGCCCCGCCATTGCTTGCGCGCCTGGCTGCGGCTCAGGCGGCGGCCGGCGCCATGGCAGGCCGAAGAAAAAGCGCGGTCTTCATTGCCCGGCTCGCCCGCCAGCACGTAGGAAGACGCGCCCATGGATCCGCCCACCAGCACCGGCTGGCCGACGGCCGTGAACTCCGGCGGGAGATCCGGATGCCCCGGGGGCAAGGCGCGGGTGGCGCCTTTGCGATGCACAAACATTTCACGCCGCACGCCGCCGGTTTGAACAATTTCCGCCTGGCAGAAATTATGCGAGACGTCGAATAAAAGCGGCATGCTCTCCCTGCGGAACAGGCGCCGAAACACCCGGCGGACAAGTTCGGCGATGATCTGGCGGTTGGCCAGCGCGCAGTTGGCGGCGGCGCGCATGGCGCCCAGGTAAGCCCGGCCATCCGGGGAATCAATCGGCGCGCAGGCCAGTTCGGGGTCAGGCAGATGCAGGCCGTAACGCGGGGCGGAACGCAGCATCCGTTCCGCGTATTCGGTTGCCACCTGATGTCCCAGGCCGCGTGATCCGCAATGAATGCTGACAACCGCCGTTTGCGCGCGCAATTCGAAAGCGGCGGCGGCGCGGGCATCGTAGATTTCCGCCACCCGCTGGACTTCCAGGTAATGGTTGCCGGAGCCCAGGGTGCCCATGGCGTCTTCCTGCCGGCGTCGGGCGGTGTCGGACACTTTCTCCGGATCGGCCGCCGCGATTGCGCCGCCCGACTCGATGCGCCGCAAATCTTCGGCCGCGCCGTATCCCCGGCTGACCGCCCAGCCCGCGCCCCCGGTTAACATGGCGTCCATTTCCGCCGCCGTCAGCCGGATGGCGCCCCGGCTGGCGACTCCGGCGGGGACCGCGGCCGCCAGGGCGGGCGCCAGGGTATCGCCGGCGGAAAGGAGTTCCGCCGCATCCATGCCCGTTAACAGCGTGCGCACGCCGCAGGCAATATCAAAACCTACGCCGCCGGCGGAAATGACTCCGCCCAGGCGGGCATCGAACGCGGCCACGCCGCCGATGGGGAACCCATATCCCTGGTGCGCATCCGGCATGGCATAGGCGGCGTTGACAATGCCCGGCAGGGTTGCTATGTTCTCCAATTGTTCGATAACCCTGGCGTCCAAACTTTCCAGCAAGCGGCGCGTGGCGTATACAATTGCCGGCGCGCGCATGCCGCGCGCGGGGGGCCGCTGCCAGGCGCAGGGATGCGGACCGGGGGTAAAATTAAATCGCAGCATGCCGGATATTCTGCCGGATTTTCGGCGATAGGCCAGCTTAAAATACAAGGAGATACGTGAAAACCGAACAATTGTTAGGCAGGATGATGGAATTCAAGCCGGTAACCGCCGAAGTTGAAAGGGTCAACCGGCTGGTTGATTTCATGGGCGGATATCTCCGCGCCGGCGGCCTGCGCGTTCGCCTGGAAAAAGCCGGACGGCGCAAAATTCTTTACGCCGGGACGCGTCCGGGCCGGACCCCGGCGGTGCTGCTGAATGCGCATCTTGACGTCATTCCCGCGCCGGACAGCATGTTTAAATTGCGCCGCCAGGGTTCCTGGTTCCTGGGCCGGGGCGTGGATGACTGCCTGGGCAATTGCGCCATCATCGCCAATGCCCTGATTGCCGTTGGGAAACAAGCGGATGCCGGCGCCGTTTTTTCAACCGACGAAGAAACCGGCGGCGCCACGGCCGCGCGTATGGCGGAACTCGGTTACTGCGGCCGGCATATCATCCTGATCATGGACGGCTACGGCTACGCTGTCGCCACGGCGCAGAAGGGCATCCTGGCGGTGCGCCTGCGCGCCGCCGGCAAGGCCTGCCACAGTTCCACACCCTGGAAAGGCCGGAACGCCATTGACCGCCTGATTGGCGCCTATCAGCGGGTGCGGGAAGTTTTTCCGGCCGTGCGCGCCGGCGACGAATGGCATACCACCATGTCCGCCAACATCATCCAGGCCGGCGCGGTGTTCAACCGCGTCCCGGATACGGCGGAAATTATCCTTGACATACGCTATACGGATAAAGACCGGCCGGCCGATTTGATGAAGAAACTCCGCCGACTTTCCGGGTTGAAAATTGAAAAAGTCAATGAATCGCCTTTGATGTTTTGCGACGAAAGCGCTCCGGCGCTCCGGGAATTGCAGGAATTCATGCAACACAGCTTGGGTAAAAAAATCGCATGGAAACGCATGAACGGCGCGACGGATGCCCGCCATTTCCGCGGATGCAAGGCCCCCATCGCCATCATCGGTCTCCCCGGGGCAGGCGCCCATGCCGCGACGGAGCGGGTGCCGGCCGCTTGCCTTGATCAATACAGCGGCATGCTGCAAAAATACCTGGCAGAGCATTGACTGGCGGCGCGCGGCGCGGCGGACAGGTCATCCTTTGAAGATCACGAACTTGCGCATGGCGTAATTGATCAGGATGGAACAGGCGGTGACCGCGCCGAAAGCCAGCGTGGTGCTCAGTTGAAAATGGCTGATCAGCACTTTCATGATCGCGCTGCCCAACCCGACGCTCACCGCCGAGACCAGGTAAAACATGCCGATTTCCACCAACCGGCTGTGCCGGCCCGGGGTGAAAACCCATAAAATATTGATCACGTAGGCGGTCAGATTGGAAAGCAGGAATGCGATCAAATTATTCCACACCGCCCGCGATCCGCGCAGGGCATCGCTGATCGGCGCCGCATCCAATCCGGCCCAGACCGCGACCGGGTCGCCGGGCGCCAGGGCCGGCAGAATCCACAGGGAACAGATGTAAAAGACCGCAATATGCACGGCGGTCGCCAGTCCGCCGGCAATGCCGTATTTAACGAATTGAATGGCCGGGTGCGCGTCGCGCCGCAGAACCTGCCGGCAGAGTTCACGTAAGTTTGGCATGTAAAATCGAACTGCGGTCCCGGGCGCATCAAGCAAAATGGTGGAGGCGGGGGGATTTGAACCCCCGTCCGCACAAGAGTCACCGGAACTTCTACGCGTGTATCCTGTCTTTTATTCTCGCCGCGATGGAAGCCGGCAGGCAGGCGCCGCCGCGGCCAGCAGCCACGTGAATCTTGCGGACGC
>JAXGSX010000361.1:0-3349 GCA_040775225.1 Kiritimatiellia bacterium
ACGCCGGCAAATCCGCGCCGGTGCGCCGGCCGACTTCGAACGCCATGGGCAATTTCAATTTTTGCGCGAGTTGCACCCATGCGGCGTAAATCGGGCGGGCGGCGGGATTGCGGGGCGCCAGGGTGACCGCGAAACGGGCGCTGGCCGGCGCCATTGCCGCCAGCAGCAGGAACTCGCCGAGATTCTTGCGGCGGATGGCGCGGGTGGGATAGAGCCAGCATGATCCCTGGGTGGCATTATGACGCCGGCCGGACGGGGCCGGCATGGCTACAGGATTGGGCAGGAGGTGGAGTCGCGCTTCCGGAACGCCGGCGTGTTTCAGGAAACCGGCATCCCGGGTATTAAGCACCGCGTAATGCGCGCGGGGATTTTGCGGATACATCACCCGCGCCAGCCGGCGTAAATCATGACCGCCCAGGTGGCGCGCCAGGCGCTGGAATTCCGCCGGCCGTCCGTCCTCGGCAAAGTCGTGGATTTGCAGCAACAGCCGCTCGCCGCGGTCCGCCAGCCAGGCTGTTGCGGCCGTCAGGGCGGGATTTTTTCCGAGCGCGTGGTTGTGAATGTGCCAGACATCCGGCGGGCCGTCCAGCAGGCGCCGCGCCGCCAGGCGCATCCGGCGCGCCAGTTCCCCCGGCCGGCCGGCGCCGGCGGCATAGGCCAGCCCGGCCAGGGCCGCGCCGGGAAATTCCGCCGTTTCCGGGGCGCGTGTGCCGCCGCCATACAGCAGCGCGATGCGGGCGCCACGGCCGGCGAGCGCGCGGGCGGCAAGTTCGATTACCCGGGTGACGCCGCCGGGCTGCAGGTGGTAGTGGACAATGGCGACGCGCATGAGCCAGAACTCAAGTTTCGGAAGTTTTAAGGTTTTACGCCGGATATATTACACCGCACACTCAACTGCTCGCTCAACACTGCTTCCCAAGCTACGGCCTGTCGGCGGCGTCTGGCGACTTCCCGAATTTCCGGCGGTAAGCGGGAATCTCCCGCATGGGCGGGCGTTCCTCTTCAACGATCCGCTGTTCGACCTGGGCAAAGGTGTCGGCTTGGGCCACGAATTGCCGCAAATGCCGGTGCATGGCGGGCAATTCGGAGAGGATGCCCATGGACGCCGCCCTCTTTAAAAAAGTTTGCAGAATCCCAAACGCCATTTTGCCCAGATCGCGCGTGCTCTGGTTGCGGTGAATCCGCTGGTCGAGGTCGGTTTGGGCAAAGGCGGCCAGGCCCCACCGGTCATAGACATCCATCAGATGCGAGGTTTCCACGCCGTAGCCGATGGGGAAAGGTATGCTTTCCAGCACCTCCCGCCGCACGGCATATTCGCCGGACAGCGGCTGGATGATGGCGGTCAACTCCGGGAAAAACAGTGAAAACAGCGGGCGGATCAGGATTTCCGTCACCCGCCCGCCCCCGGAAATCCGGACTCCCTTGGAAAATGCCAGCGGCCGGTCATAAAAGGCCTTGACGTACTTGATGGCCGGATCGGCCAGCAACGGGCCGAGCAGCCCGTAAACAAACCGGGCATGAATGTTTTTGATGTCGGCATCCACGTATACAATTATGTCCCCGCGTAACTGGTAAATGGCTTTCCAGAGATTTTCCCCCTTGCCGCGGCGGATGCCGGTTTCCGGAAGAATTTCCGCGGCGCTGTAAACGGCGGCGCCGAACGCCGCGGCCACCTCGCAGGTGCGGTCGGAAGAGCCGGAATCAATGATGGCGATTTCATCCAACAGCGGGAACCGGCTCATCAGTTCCGATCTGAAAATCACCACTTCCTTGCCGATGGTCTTTTCCTCGTTGAGCGTTGGGATGCACAACGAAATACTCAATTTCCGGCGCTGCTTCTGTTCCACCAGCCGGCGTATATCCGCAAATTGGGAATGGTGGAAGGTATGGGTGTTGACCCAGTGGTTCAGGTCGGCGGCGCCGGCCGGCTTACGGCTGGTTGGCGCGCGCGGTTGCGGGTTCCGCGCGCCATGATGCGGTTTAGCCGGCATGGTTGGATCCTCCATCAATCGCCGCCAGCATCGCGGCCAGTTGCGCCATGCCGGCGAACATGTCGGGAATACTGACCCATTCGCTCATTTCGCCGGATTCATTCTGGCGCTGGCCGGAAGTGAAGCCGAGGGTAACAGCCGGAATACGGGCGTCAACAAAAGCGGAGAGGGCCGTGGTTGTGGGGTATATCATCGGCTGTATGCCCAGGGCCGAGATGATGCCCCGGGCGTTGCGGACCAGCGGATGTGCTATTTCCAGCCCGCCCGGCCGGCGGAATGCCACTTCGCGCAAGACGATGGACATGCCCGTCCGGGCAGCAGCTTCATCCACGATATCCTGCACCTGGCCGCGCAGGGTTTCCGCCAATTCGCCCGACTCGCTGCGAACTTCAAATTGCAGCATGGTCTGCTTGGCGATGTTCTGGTAATCCACGCCGCCGTTGATGGATCCCAGCACAATGCCGGCCGCGGGCCGGCGGGGCAGGGGTATCTGGCTGATGCGGGCAATCACATCATTCATCGGCAGGATCGAACCGGTGGCGCCGAATTGCGCCCAATTGTAATCATCCGGCACCCGGCAGGTGATTTCGCCCCGGAAAAGCCCCAGGCACATGTAATTCAACCGTCCGAGCTGCACGCCTTCCATCCAGATGCCGGTTTGCACGGGCAGGCGGGTGTTGTTCAGGAAAAAACGTATGCCTTCGAGGTTGTGCCGACCCAGCGAACGGGCGGCGCCCAGCAACGCCACGTCGGATTGCAGATGCCATCCCAGGTGTTCCAGGAAAGCCGGCAGGGAAAGCAGCGCCGCCAGCGCCGGGCAATTATCGCCGACAAAAGGTCCGCTGACACGGTCTGCTTTCAACTCAATTCCGCGTTCGGCCGCATCCGCCGGCAGGGTGTCGGCGTTGGTGGCCAGCAGAATGGTGCGTTTGCCGGAACGCCCGGGCAGCACGCCGCAGCCGTTTCCCATTTCGTCCAGCGAACAGCTTTGCGCTCCATTTTCGGCCAGGCGCTGCAGCCACAATTGCATGCGCGGCTGTTCTTCCCCTGATGGCGCGTTGATTTCGCCCAGCATCACCAGATTGGCCAGGAGGACGTCCTGCAATTCCGACGCCATCTTGCGCAGCCGGGGCAATTGCGCAAGGATTGATTCGAGGTTGGCGGCATTAAATTCAGTTGGCATGCTGGCATCCGTCCGCTGGCGCATAATTGGGTGTTATCATCCGGACATGGTGTTTGGATGGCTTTCTCCGGCGGTTGAATGCAAGGGGAGATTGCCCGCTTCGCGGCTTCGCCCCTGCTTGCAATCTGACGTATTGTTCCGAAAAACCTTGCGGATCATTATGACAGCTTTTATA
>JAXGSX010000362.1:0-3317 GCA_040775225.1 Kiritimatiellia bacterium
CATGCTCGTGCGGTTCCATGGCCGGCGGCGCGGGTTAAGTGCCGGCATTGGTACGGATGGCGGCCAGCAGGCGCCGGCGTTGCGTGCGCCACTGCGGCAGAGTCAAAGGCGGCTGGCGCCGCCAATGCCACTGCCGCGCTTCGCCGATTTGATGATCTTTTACCAGTTCCGATGGTTTTTCCCGCCAGATGTCCAGATTCATGTTGTTGGTTCCAGGGTCAGGGTTCAAGGTTAGTTGTTTGGTGTTGCGGACACCGTATTCAGGATTCGGTGTTCTGACATAACACCTTAAAACTTTAAAACTTCCAAAACGTGAGTTTTGAAATTGGCTCGCTCGTAATTAACGCAATGACATCACGCTGCCGCTGTAGATGTATTCATAACACCCCATGTCCGTCTGCCGCATAAACCGGTCCAGCCGGTCATGGCCGTCCAAATCCACGGCGGAATCCATCCCGGGCAGGTTCGTGCCCGCATTCACGCAGGGGGATGTGGGCAACAGCCGGTAATCCGCGCCCGCCGGGTTGACGAATTGCGGGTCCGCATTGATGTTGCCGGCATTCGGCTGCGGCGCCACGGTGAACTGGGCGCAGCAATACCGGAAGGCGTTGGTGTTTGCTCCGGACGCCGCGACTTGGGGATATGAACTTGCCGTGTTGGAACTGACAATGCAATTAAAAACGGTGTCTTCGTTCATGGTATTGAAAATATAGATGCCACCGCCAGCTGTGGCGGCCGAATTGCTGACGATAGTGCAGGCGCTGACTTCTCCACCATTCAACCCAAGATAGTTGACACCCACTCCCCCGCAGGCGCCGGCGGCCCGGTTGCTGATGATCAGGCAATTGCGCACGATGCCGCCGCCATTCAACATCACACCGCCGCCCCAGCCGCCCGAGGCGCATTCATTGTCATAAATACGGCAGTTTTCGACAATGCCTGTCGTCTCGCTGACAAACACTCCGCCGCCGTGATTGAAGGCCGTGTTCTGGCTGATGCTGCAATTCCGCACCGTTCCACCGCCATCAGATATATATAATCCGCCGCCATGGCTGGCCGTAGCATGGTTGCCGGAAATAATGCAGTTTTGGACCACGGCTTCCGCATGCTGCATCCAACCCGCGCCGCCCCTGCCGGTTATATTGCCGCTGATCACGCAATTTTGAATTACGCCGCCATAATAGATGCGAAATCCGCCCCCCAAATGATCGGCGGTATAATCAACGCCGTTGGTGAGCGTGAACCCGTCCACCACCGCGCCGGCATTGTGCACAATCAGACAGCGGGTGGTGGCGCAGCCGTCAATGATGGTCGCATCCGCTCCGTTGACGCTCCGGAGGGTATTCGAGCCGCCGATGTCAATGGCGGCTGTGACATAATACGTCCCGTTGGACACCCAGATGGTTTCGCCCGCCGCCGCGGCCGACACCGCGGCCTGAATGGTTGTCGCCGCCGTGGCCCAGTTCGTGTACGACCCCGAATGCGAACCGTTGGTCGCCACGAAACGGTCGGCCCGTCCAAGCCCGGGCGTCAGGCAAACCACCAGGCCCAGCAACGCCGTCAAGACAGACCGAACCCCCGTCCCGCGCCGGACATCCCGCCGCCCTACCGAAATCAAGTGACACATATTACCCTCCTGCTGCTTGTTTTGACTGAACACTGCTTTCAAATCTCGCCTTGTAATGCGGTTATTTCAGCTTTAAAAGCCCCGGGAAAGATGTCCGGGGGTGGAACCCGGCCATCCGCAGGGCAAAACCTTCCACTTACCGACGCCCGTGTTCATTCGCTGAAGATCAACACGCCAAAGTCCGTTATCGGATTGTGCAATCCCTGGCCGCTCCATTTCATCTGGATGTCGCGGCCAATGCTCTGCTTGGAAGAATACGCCTGTAAAGCATAGCCTTCCGTATCATCGTCGTCCACAGCAAAATTAAATCCGATCATTTTCCGTTCCGGCAGCGGCGGATTGCCGAAGACGGTGAACGGAATGCGGATTTCGATTGCATATCCGTCCGTGGTCAACGCGGAAGCCGATTCGATCCGGTCGCGCTGCGCCCAGCGGTAATATTCCCGCGCCAGGCCGGTGTTGGCGGCGGGGATGCCGACAGCCGCGGGAGGACCATCGGGAAGTTCCGGCGAAAACACGAACTGGAAGTCGTCCTCATTGGCAAAATCCATGTAAAAATCGCGCATCAAATCGGCGTCGAAAAAAAGCTCTACCGCATCGGCCTCGTAGAGGTAATCCGTGTTTTCCCGGACTTTCTTGCGGATTTCCGTATCCATCATGACCTTGTCGTCCTGGACGATGACGAGCAGATACAGGTTGGTTTGATCCCATTGCGAACAGACCCGGGCGGAACAATCCTCCGGGCCGCTCCAGGGCGAGCCCTGCACTGCCAGGTTAACTTCATCGAATGTTTCCATGGTCACCCAGGGCAAATCGGCCGGCCAATCGTCGGGCTTGCCGTCTACGGCGACCGGAGCGGCCTTGCGAATGGATGTAAGCGCCCGAATTGTCCGAGCCAGTTTTTCCTTGCGTTTGCCGGCGCTGAGGGAAACTTCGACCGGGTTGCGACCCGCGATGCGCGCGGGCAAATTCAGCGGGAAAGTTAGCGTCGCGTCCGCGCGGAGCGAAAGGTTGCTGAAAGCCGCCGTGCGCGGCGCTGCCGTAAATTCATCCGGCATGCGCGTCAAAACGGCCGCGCCCGACAATCCGCCGATCGCGCCTTCGTTGAACACGCGGCAGAGGAGCGCGGGGCAGCCTTCGCCGGCAATCCCCATGCGCGGGCCCGACGTCTTGAAAATTGTGGCTTGGAAATCGGCTTTCAAGAGCGCGTTGCGCAATTCATCCGCCGGCGCGCCGGTGCGGCCGACGAGATACACCGGGTCGTGCCCCAGCGTCAATTCGATGCGGCCCTGCCCCCTGGCGCGGGGCTGAATTTCATTGCCCATCAGGTTGAATAAGGCAACCCGTTCCGCATCCAGTTCCAGCGCCGCATCCTGTTCCTTCTCCAACTGCAGGAATGCCGTCGGCCGGCCGTTCTTTTCAACCATGTAGCAGCGGTTGCGTCCGCCCAGATCAAGGATGCCCAGCGGCGTTCCGCCATCCACAAATTCGTTGAAAGCGTCAACCGCGGGGATGATGGGCCGGGGCGACAGATCGTATTCGAACCAGCTTCAGACTTCCTGACCCGTGCATAGGAACTGCACGGGTCAGCAAACTATCTAATGTTTTATTTTCCAGTGTGTTGCGGCAATTTATCGCCTGTTTGCGCTGATTTCCCGGCAGGGCATTTTCCGGAAAATCATTTGGCACA
>JAXGSX010000363.1:0-3298 GCA_040775225.1 Kiritimatiellia bacterium
GCAAGTAATACCTCATAAACCGTTTCAAGCAAACCAGGTCCAAGCGCCTTGTGAAGGCGAACGGCACAATCAACAACTATTTTCCCGATTTCATTTTCATTCATCCCTTTGTGCCTTCGTGTCTTCGTGTGAGGATTTTCCGTCCGGTTACCGCGCGGCATAGCCCTGGCGGTTCTGGAAATAAACCCGCGTGGCATAGCTCTGCACGTTGCGATCGCAAAATTCCGTTTTCGCCGGCTCGGACAGACGCTGCCAGCGGGCCATGTCGCCTTCGCTTAAAATTCCCAGGTATATATCCAGGCAGGCGGGCAAGGCATTCGTAAAAACATCTACATCTTTATGCATGGCTCCGCCGGCAGAGGTGAAATCGTTTTTATTGGAATAAACAAACACCTGAAAATCAACAACATTGGTAATAAGCACGCGGCTGCTGTCCCACGCGGGCGAGTCGGTATAGGGATTTTTTGACCCGGTATTGCGCCAGTACTTCAGCGCATTTTCCTCAAAACGAAACAACGCACTGCGCAATGCGCGCTGATTATCGTCAGCATTCGGCTCCTCGGTCATGGTAAAAAATTTTAATTCATTGCCGCCCAAATCCGCGGTGCCGCCCAACACGCTAAACTCGATATAAGTGGCGTTGATGCCCGGCGCGGCCTCAATCGGGCCGGCGACGGCCTGGGAAAGTTCCTGGGCCATGAAATTCAAGGCGGCGCGGGCGGCGGTATTGGCGTCGGCGCTCTGGGTGCCGATATTCCAGGAGTCGGACACCTGCTGGAAAATATTGCCGATCATCATCACCAGGACCGCCAGCACCGACATGGCCACCATGATTTCAACCAGGGTGAACCCGGCGCGGAATAATTTTGGCACATGGCGTTTCATGGCAAATTCTGCACTCTGCTTCCAAAATCCGTCTTAAAAAGCGATTCCATTGTATCCAAATCCGGGCATAATGCCAGTTTTTTGTGCGGTATTTTCCGCTCCGGCCCCTGGCGGAGTGGGCGTGTCGCGCCTAAGCCAGGCGTAGGCGGACGCCACTACAGTACCGATCACCGCCTACACCGGTCCGGCGATCCATCCTCCGCCCAGCACCCTATCGTCCCGGTAAAACACCGCCGCCTGACCGGGGGTAATGGCGAATTGCGGCGCATCAAACTTGACCTGCACCCGTCCGCCGGCCAATAACTCCAGCCTGGCCGGCGCGCCGGCATGGCGATAACGCAGTTGCGCCAGGCAGGATGCAACTTGCCCTTCCGCCGCCGGCGGCGATCCGGCAATCCAGCGCACATTTTCGACAAGGCAGGCATCGCCCATGACCGACTCCCTGTCGGCCAGCACCACCGTGTTGGTCTCCGGGCGCAGCTCCTTGACGAACATGCGCCGCCCGGCGGCAATGCCCAGCCCTTCGCGCTGGCCGATGGTATAATACACCAGGCCGCGATGCTCGCCCAGCACGCGGCCGGTCTCGTCCACCACCGGACCGGGCCGGATGGCGTCCGGCGGAAACAGGCCGCCGTAGTCCGCCCCGCCCATGAAATCCTGGCTTTCGGGAGCTTCGGCCACTGATTCCAGGCCGTACCGACGGGCCAGGTTTTTGACCTCCGTCTTGGTCAACTCCCCCAGCGGCAATTGCAATTGTGCCAATTGCCGCTGATCAAGATAAAACAGGAAATACGACTGATCTTTCATCCGGTCGGCCCCGCGCCGCAAATGGAACAATCCGGTGGCCGGATTGCGTTCTACCCGCGCGTAATGCCCGGTGGCAAAGGCGTCAAAGGCCACGCCGGCGGCGCGCAATTTTTCCGGCAGCAGTTTGAACTTTATGTCGCGGTTGCACACCACGCAGGGATTCGGCGTGCGGCCGGCGAGATATTCGCGTTTGAAATACTCCAGCACCAGCCGCCGGTATTCCGGCGCCAGCGGCACGATATGATGTTCCAGGCCCAGCTTGCGCGCCAGGGCGGCGGCGCGCGCCAAACTGCGGGGCTCGCCCGGCCCGTAACAGCCGGCATGGCTCACCGCAGGTTCGCCCTCCATCGCGGAATAGCCTGGCGCGGCGCCGCCATCCCAGATTTGCATGGTGGCGCCGATGACGGTATGGCCTTGCTCGCGCAGCAGGCATGCCGCCACGGTGGAATCCACGCCCCCGCTCATTCCCAATGCAATCCGCATGGCATCTCCCGCCAATCCTGCCGGTTTCAGGTCAGACTAACCCCCGCCATCCGGCACAAAGTTCCGGCCGGCAAAGCCGGCGATCAAGCGGCGGGGGTTTTGCGCAATTTGACAACCAAATCCAGTCCATAGGCCGCCAGAACCGCCAGCGCCAGCTGAAATATCTGGAGGAACTTGTTGGGATTGCGGATGTTGCCGACCAGCGGCAGCTTATAAAACAGATAATACAGCGGAAAATACCTGCCGAACGCCAAAAGCAGAGTCAACACCATCGCGATGCCCCAGAACCATATTTCCGGATTAAACCGGCAGGGCGGCGCCGTGCAGGCATGGCGGCGCCGGAAGCTGATGCAAGCGGCCGTCAACGCAAATATGGCCAGGAAAACCGGCAATGCGCCCAGATACACATTTTCCAGTTTAAAATTCTGGAATCCCCGCCGGGTAGTTTCCCAACCCGCCGACCGGCCCATGCGGCCCCAGTACGGCCCGGCGGGTTCGCCGGACCGCCAGCCGGTATAGCCCGGGGCGATAAAATCAATGGATTCGTCCGGCGGCCAGCTCCACTGGGTGACAAAATCCCACTTCGCGCCGGGCGATTCCCCGTCCACAGCCGCCACATCCTTGATATTGGCGCGATACCCCTCCAGGGCCGGGCGCAATGCGATTAAAAACGCCGGAACCAGCAGCAGCAGAATCAACCTGCCCAAAACCCATCCCCGCGCCCGGCATTTAAACCAAAGCACGAACAAGGCGTACGGGCCCAGCACCAGGGCGAAAAACAAGCCCACATCCGCCTGCTCGGCAAGCATCATGCCCATGGCGCCGCCGGCGGCGATCATGCCGCTGGCGCGCCTGTCCGAAGCCGGCAGGCGGCCCATGAGCCAGAGGAACATTGCGGCAAAAAGCAGGATCGCATACTTCGAATTGTGGCCGGCATAGGTCAGGGTTAAATTAGCGCCCAACCACCACGCCGCCAGGGCGCCCAAGGCAGCGGCCGCCCAGCCAAGCCCCTCCCGGCGCAGATACATCAGCAGGAAAATCGAGGCGCCGCACAGGCAAATGGCATGAAACCAATCGGTGTAAAACACCGGCGACATCAATGCCAGCAGGCCGAAAGTCAGGC
>JAXGSX010000364.1:0-3274 GCA_040775225.1 Kiritimatiellia bacterium
CTGCCAGTCCCAGCGCCGGGAGAAACCGTTGAAAGCGATGTTGATCTGCACAATCCGCCCCAGCACCCCGGACTTGATCACCTTCTGCACCTGTTGGAAGTAACCGGCCAGACGGGATTGCTGGTAGACCGCGAACAGGCGGCGGGACTTCTTGGCGGCGGCAAGCATTTTATCCACGTCCTTCACCCGCGATGCCAGCGGTTTTTCGCAAAGCACGTTAAATCCCGCCTTCAAGATCTCCAGCGTGATCGGGGCGTGCATGTAACTGAAGGACGAATTGACGATCAGGTCAAGGTCATGGCGTTTGAAGAGATCGTGATAATCGGCATAGGCGTCGCACTTGTATTCTTCCATCGCCCGGCGGCGGCGCTCTTCCAGGAAGTCCGCTACCGCCACGATCCGGTAACGGGAATCCTTGATCAAGTACTGACCGTGAATGTTGCGGCCGCTTCGGCCCTGTCCGATAATCGCCACACGTATCTTGCGCATGCTGGGTTTGCCTTTCTGATGTTGGTTAATAAGCCGCCCCACCGGCTGGGTTGTCCGTCGGACGCCTCTGCCCGCCAAGTTCGTGGAATTGTTTGAATTAAACACAAATCCCGCCGCCGGTCAAGCGGATATGCGTTCCCATAAAATTTGCTTTGATCCCCCCGCTGTTTGATTATACTGGACCGGCATGAAACCGGCGCCCCACGCACTGCAGGAACTGTGTCACGAACTCCCGCCGGCGCTGCTGGCGGAACACCTGGCGCGCCTGGATGACAATTATTTCGACTTCTTTCAGCCGGCGCAGATACAGCGCCATCTGCGCGCCCTGGCCGGCCTGTCGCCCGCCGCGCCTTCCGCCGTGATTTTCGAGCCCGGCCCCGGCCGGCGCATGGCCTGCACAGTCATGGCTTTTGACTACCCGGCGCTGTTTTCACTGATCACCGGCTTGATGGCCGCCGGCGGCTTCAACATCCTGGCCGGCGAAATTTTCACCTATGCCCGGCGCCCTGACGGCGCCGGGGGGCGGCGGATGATCATTGATTACTTCACCGGCGAGTTGGACGCGGAAGCCGACGCCGCCGGCTGGACGGTGGAGTTTGAAAAATCCATTGGCGCCACCATCGCTCTGCTGGAAAATGGGAAGCTTGAGGAAGCGCGGCGGCGCGTCAATGAAATGGTCGCCACACGCTTGGCTGGCCTGCGCCTGGCGGATTTGCCGGTGCTCTACCCGGTCACCCTGGACCTGGGCCCCGCGGACGGTTATACCCGCCTGCGGGTCATGGCGCAGGACACCCCGGCATTCCTTTTCGCCATGAGCAGCGCACTCGCACTGCAGGATATCTCCATCGAACGCGTGCGCATCCGCACGGAAACCGGCCGGATCACCGATGAAATTGACGTGCTGGACCGCGATGGCCGGCCATTGTCCGACCCCGCGCGCCTGGATCGGCTGAAATTTTCCGCCCTGTTGACGAAGCAGTTCACCTACTTCCTCGGCCACGCTCCCGACCCCTATGCCGCCCTCTGCCGCTTTGAACATATGGTCGAAAGCATAATCAATACGCCCGCCTGCGGCGCCTGGGCGGATTTGCTGGCACGGCCGGATGCGCTCCAGGAACTGGCGCGGCTGCTGGGCGCCAGCGATTTCATCTGGGAGGATTTCATCCGCCTGCAATATGAATCCCTGCTGCCCATCCTCCAGCCGCATGTCGCCGGCCGCCGTTTTGCCCATCCGTCCGCCGGCCTCCGGCGCGCCTTGCAGACGGAATTGGACGCCGCCGGCGGCTATGAAGAAAAATTTCAACGCCTGAATGCCTTTAAAGACCGCGAGATTTTCCGGATAGATCTCGACCATATTCTGCAACCGGATATTGATGTGCGCGCTTTCGCCGAATCCCTGACCCAACTTGCGGAAGCCGTGATCCAGGCCGCGGCGGATTTGATCTACCGCATGCTGGTAGAACGACACGGGCGGCCCGGCACGGTGGCCGGCCTGGAAACCGTCTGGGCAATCTGCGGCCTGGGCAAATTCGGCGGCGTCGCCATGGGATATGCCTCCGACATCGAATTGCTGCTGGTCTACAACGACAACGGCAGCACCAGCGGCCCCGCGCCGCTGTCAAACGCCGAGTTTTTTGACAGTTTCGCGCGCCTGCTGGCCGAGCAAGTGCGCGCCAAGCGCGAAGGCATTTTCCATATTGACCTGCGCCTGCGTCCTTACGGCAACAGCGGCCCGCTTGCCAGCAGCCTGGAAAGTTTCTGCCGCTACTACGCCCCCGACGGTCCGGCACAGGCCTATGAACGGCTGGCGCTCGTGCGCCTGCGCCATGTCGCCGGCGATCCCGCCCTGGGTGCGCGCGTCGAACGGCTGCGGGACGAATTCATTTATTCCGGCCGGCAGTTGGATGTGTCGTCCCTCCGCCGGTTACGCGCAAAACAGTGGGCCGCCAAGGCCGAACCCGCGGCGGCGCCCGCCGTTGCCCGAGCGGAGCGCGATATTCCCGCGGGCGGCGGGCGGCGGTTGGACAATGCCAAGTTCAGTCCGGGCGCGCTGGTGGACCTGGAATACGATGTCCAGATTCTACAGGTCATGCATGCCCAACATTTCCCAAAACTGCGCACTCCGCGCATTCATGAAGCCTTGGAAGCCCTGGCGGAATTGGGAGTTTTAGCCGCCGATGAGTCCCGGGAACTGGCCGGCGCGTATTATTTTCTGCGCCGCTTGATCAACGGTTTGCGTATGCTGCGCGGCTCCGCCCGCGATTTGTGCCTGCCGCCGGAAGGCGCGCCGGAATTCGTCCACCTGGCCCGCCGCATGGGATACCGGCAAACCCCGGAAATGACCCCCGAGCGGCAGTTGCGGGTGGATTTCGGAACCCACACCGCCACCGTCCGCGCCTTCGTGGAACGCCATTTCGGACGCGCCGCCCTGCCGGGCCCGCCGGGCGGCAACCTGGCCGACCTGGTGTTGTCGGAAGCCCTCCCGTCCGACGTCAGCCGGAAAATCCTGCGGGCAGCGGGCTTTCAGGATTGCCGGCGCGCCCTGACCAACCTGCGCCGGCTGGCCGGGGAAGCCGCGCGCCGTACGGCCTTCGCCCGCCTGGCCGTGCTGGCAGGCGACAGCCTGAAACACAGCGCCGACCCGGACATGGCGCTCAACAACTGGGAGCGTTTCACGCAATCCCTGCCCGATGCCGCCGGCCATTACGCGCTGCTGCTCTCCCAGCCGCGCCGCCTGGAAATCCTGCTCGGCATTTTCGCCGCCAGCCAGTTCCTGGCCGATACC
>JAXGSX010000365.1:0-3259 GCA_040775225.1 Kiritimatiellia bacterium
CGGGGCGGCGACGCGCGGCGCCGCCAGCACCGGGCGTTCAACGCCCGCCGCGCCTCCTGCCGCAATGGCCAGGATAAAAATCATCAGCAATAAAAAAAGCCGCGTCATCACCGTTTTTCATCTCCTGCAATCAAACCGTGAGCAAGGGGTCCGGTCCGCCATGTCCGGCCGGCTGCAATACCCACCGGCATACAGCAAGCCTAGCGGATGCCGAATAGCGTGCCGCGCGGCACGCGCTCGTAACACCCCATGTCCGCCAGCCGCGTGAACCGGTCCAGCCGCGGCTTCCCGTCCAGGTCCGTACTGCCGTCCGCCGGCGGAATCATCCACGGCTGGTTCAGGCCCGCATCCGCCGCGGGCGAGCCCGCGGCCAGGCGGTAGTCGCCCTGCGCCAGATTCGCAAACAGCGGATCGGCATCGGTATTGCCTGCGCCAAGCGCCGGCAGCGGCAGTGTGCAGGAATTGGTGAACGACACATACGCGGAATCCTGATGGTTGCTGACATCGCCGGCGGCCAGGTTGGGATTGAACTGCGCAATGCAATTCACCAGTACATTGCCGGCATTCGTCCCCGCCACCGCCGCGCCGCCGTCCAGCAGGTTGGTATTGCCGGCGATGGTGCAATTAAAAGCATACACATTCCCCAGCATGTAAAGCGCGCCGGCCTGGTTGGTAGCGGCATTGCCGGCAAACAGGCAGTTGCGGAACACTGCATTGGAAACCAGGGCGCCGCCGCCCTGCAGACCCGCGTTGTTTTCCAGACGGCAATTGATGCTGGTGACAGTGGAGTTGCCCAGGGTGTAAAGCCCCGCGCCGCCGGTATAAACCGGGCCGGTGATCCGGTTGTCCCGGATCGTGCAATTGCGCACCATGCCCGTGCCGTTTTCCAGCGCAATCCCAGCGCCGCCGCCCAGGGCGGCTCCGCCATCGCTGCAATCGCTGGTATTGTTGGTGATGATGCAATCCACAATCTCCGCCGCTTGATTCCGGATTAATATGCCCGCCCCGTAACTTAAATTGCAGGTGTTGCTGTAAAACACGCAATTGGAAATCAACCCGCTGCCGCCGGACGACATGGTCAGCCCGCCGCCTTGGCGAAAAGTCGAGCGGTTATAGGCGAAAGTACAGTTCCGCACCTCCCGAGCAATGAACAGCCCACCGTAATAACCGGAACTGTTACTAATGAAACTGCAATTAAAGAATGAGCCCACGAAACCGATGGCGCCGCCGCCGTTGGCATTGGCCGCCGCCTGGTTTTCGATAAAGTCGCAATTCCAAATGCTGCCGGTGGAACTGTTGAGCTGATAAAATCCCCCGCCCTGGCAGGCGGAATTGGTGGCCAGGTTGCCCTGGATGACGCAATTGGTCATTAAAAGCATGCCGCGGCGCATATGAACGCCGCCGCCATCCTGCTCGAAAACCTGGTTGCCGCTGATCGTGGAATCAATGATGGTATATTCGCCATAGTTATACACCGCCACACCGCCGCCATATTGCAGGGATTTATTGCAGGTCACGATACAATTCGAAACCGAGTTGCTGTTGCCGGCCAGCAGGACACCGCCGCCATAATACGGCGATATGCCGGCATAGCCGTTGGTAATCGTCAGGGATGCCAGCATGACATTCGCGGCGGTGGCGTAAAAACAGCGGTTGGTGTTGAACGGATAATTGCCGTCCACGATCACCCCAGCGCGGTCGTCGTTCCAGCCCCGGATGGTGACGGATTTATTCACCAGGATTTCGTTCGTCAGGCGGTAGTAGCCATTGGAGACCCAGATAGTTTCGCCGACGCCGCTCACGGCCCGCGCGAAGGCATGCTGGATGTTGGTGGCAGCAGTGCCCCATGTTTCATAGTTGCCGTCCGGATTGACGCCGGGTGTGCCAGGCTCGACCACGTAACGATCCGCCGCGCCGGCGCGCAATGCCAGCGCCGCCGCCAGAAACATGATTCCCGCATAACGATTGCTGCTTTTCATGGGCTCCTCCTTGATGCGCTGTTTCAACTCTTTGATATCGGATACGACCCGTATTCCAGGCCGGCTTGAATATAAGCCTCGACATTGGCCAGAATCCCGGCCATGACTGCATCCGGCACCTGCATGCAGGTGCCGGCGTACCCGCCGCTGGTCCGCAACGCGAATCCGCCGCCGCGCGCCCCGGCCTGAATGGCGGCCTTGACCGCCCGGCGGACGTCCGCCGGGGTCATGGTGATGAAATGCTCGGAAGCGACGTTGCCGCACAACATCATGCGCGGCCCCACCCGGCGCTTGGCCTCCGCCAGGTCCACGTCGCCGGCCGGCGGATGTTCCAGGGGCTCGAGAGCGTCAATCCCCATGTCGGCCATCTGCTCGAGAAAATCCATGCAGTTGCCGTGGCAATGCGCGCGCAGCTTCCCGCCGTGGCGGTGAATCACATCGTTCACCCGCTTGTCGTAGGGGAAAACGAACTCATCGAACAAGGCATGCCCCATCCAGGGCGGCAGCAGCATCTCGTGGGCGCCGGTGCCGAAATACGGCCCGATGCCGTCCGCCATCATCGCCTCCAGCCCGGCGGCGAGCTGGTCGTTCGCCGCCGCCAGGAACCGGTGCATGGTTTCCCGTTCTTCGTAAAACCACGCATACACGGATTCCATGGCGGACCGGCGCACCAGGTTGCCCAGCGGATGCGCCAGCGCGATGACAGGCAGGTAACGATCGCCGTTAGCCCGCATGCTTTCCAGCCACTTGGCCTTGTCCCAGGCCAGCGGCGACCGGGGCGTTTCCGCCAGCCGCCGCAACTCCTCGACGGTGGTCACGAAGCGCTTTTCCCAGTGGTAATCAAGTTCGCCGCAGGGGTGCAGGGTAACCGCGGTAAACGTGCCGGCCGGCGTTTCCACCACGCGCCGCCGGCGCTGGTGCCGGCCGGGCAGGTCTTCAAGGACCGTCTCCTCCTGGCGTTGGATGGGGAATCCGAAAAAACCGTACTGCAGGCCGGGCGCCGAAGTTAAGTTGTCGGCCGTCTCGCCGATCAACTCCATCAGGCGGGCCCCCGCCGGGTGGCGGCGGGCATGCGGGGAAATCATCACCTCGATCGGCACGCGATCGGGCTCGCGGAACGACCAGGCCGTTTCATACCTTTGTGGCTCCTAACCAGAATTTGTGGGTAAAAAACAGGTTTTAAAGTTTAAGAAGTTCTCCAAGCAATGGCGCCAAAAGATGGTGGAGTTATTAACAGCCTGCCGCTTTGGGCGTTTGGCGGCCCCGCAGCAGCCTGATTA
>JAXGSX010000366.1:0-3233 GCA_040775225.1 Kiritimatiellia bacterium
CCTGAATTCTCCCGTCGGCCCCGGGATGACGAATTATACCCTGGATTTCCGGATTATTGATTCGGAAATCAGCGATAATGCAAACACCAACAATACCGCCTCAAGCCGCGGCGGCGGCATCTTTGCCAATTATACCGGCTTGATTGTTGACGGATGCGTCTTCCGCAACAATCAGGCGTACAGTTATGGAGGAATTTATTACGCTGGGCCTAACACCAATTCGCCGTACATGGTCCGCAATTGCCTGATTGCCGGCAACACGGCCTCCGGCGCGGCGGGCATAGTGGGCGGCGTGCAGACTTTTCAGAACGGCTGGATCGAGAATTGCACCGTCGCCGGCAACCAGGCGGGCTCGCAATACGGTGGCATGTATGTCGACGCCGGCGGGTCTGTTAGCAACACGGTTTGTTATTTCAACTCCGCGCCGGCCCACCCGGATTGGTCGGCGGCCGGCGGAGTCAGCCTGGGATACAACTGTTTTTCCACCAACGATTTCGATCAATGGCCGACGATTATAACCAATGCGCCGATGTTCGTGAACACCAATGACGGCAATTACCGGTTGACTTCCGGTTCCCCCTGCGTGAACGCCGGCGACAACCAGGACTGGATGCTGTTGCCGGGATCGGTTGATTTGGATGGTTATTCCCGGATTGACCGGATCGCGCGCCGGGTGGATATGGGGTGTTATGAACTGATTCCACGCGGGGCGATTTTCCGGCTCCGGTGAGATTTTCCAACATGTCATCGAAAATCATCTCGATATCGCTTTTGATTGGCGGATTGGTTTCGAGCAATACGATTGCCGCCGGCGCGGATGCCGGCGCCCCGCCGCGCGAAATCGGCGCGCGGCGGGAGCTGCTGGTTGATGACTATTTGATCGAACAACTGACCGGCAATGCACGGCAGGTTTTGCGCCATCCGGAGCCCTGCGATGTCGCCCTGGATCACAACGCGCCCTGGGAAGGCAACATCTGCGCGTTCCATGTGGTGTTCCGCGACGACGATATCTGCCGGATGTATTACCGCGCATCGCATCTGAGAAATTTCGCCGACAAACTCCAGACGATCCACCCATGGTTCATCTGTTACGCCGAGAGCCGTGACGGCATTCATTGGACCAGGCCGAACCTGGGACTGGTCGAGTTCAACGGCTCAACCGATAACAATATAATCCTGACCAATCATTGTTCCCACGGATTCAGCGTTTTCAAGGACATGCGTCCGGATTGCGCTCCGCATGCCCGTTACAAGGCCATTACACGCGGGAGTTTCCGCTTCCAGTCGCCTGACGGCATTCATTGGACCATGATGTCGCCGGCAAATACTGTTCCGGCAATTGATGGCGACTCCCAAACCGTGGTGTTTTGGGATATTCTACGCGGACAGTATGTCTGTTTCGCGCGCTCGGCCATTGGCGCGGTGCGCTGGATCAGAACCAGCGTTTCCTCGGATTTTTTACAATGGTCGGAACCGGAAAATATCAGGTGCCCGGATGCGCCATTAAGACATCTCTACACCAATCAAACCATTCAATACCATCGCGCGCCGCACATCTTTATGGCCTTTCCCATGCGCTTGGCTCCCAATCGCTGGGTGGCGGGGTATTACGGCGGTGTGACGGATGGCGGCTATATGACCAGCCGGGATGGCCGTTTGTTCCATTGCTGGGATGAGGTCTTTATCCGTCCCGGACCGCACCGGTCTGCCTGGATCACCCGCAATACCATGATTGCCTGCGGCGCGCTGGAGACGCCATCGGAGATCCCCGGCGCTCCCAACGAGTTGTCGCTTTATGCCACGGAAGGATATTACGAAGGTGACAGCGTGCGCCTGCGGCGGTATACGTTCCGCCTGGATGGATTCGTTTCCATCCAGGCGCCGCAATCCGGCGGCGAAATGCTTACTCGCCCCTTGATTTTTTCCGCGCCAACGGATTCTGTTCCGCCCGCGGGATTTGTAGTGGATGAGAATACGCCCGCCTTTGTCAATGATTCGAAACCGCTTGCCGGGCGGGCATCGCTTTCGGTCAATCGCGCCATCAAGCAGGGCACAGTGCTCACACTGCCCGGCACCCGGCGCCTGGGTTCGAATGTTACGTTTGCCGCCCGGGTGCGGCCCAAATCGTCCGAAACCGGATATAAGCGTTTGTTTTCCGCCTACGCGCCCGCAACTCCGCCGGTTGAACGAATTAATCCGAATTTCATCGGCCCGGCATATGAAAATTCTTTCGATCAAGGTTTGACAACTGCCGGTTCCGGGGAGTTAACGTTTTCATTGTATTTTGGACGCGGGTCGGCGTCATTTATAACTTTCAGTTACAACGGGAATCATGTCGTTGTCCGTCCGAAAGATCAGGGAATGGACGCCAGTTTTGAAGATTGGGATGCCGTCACGCAGCCGGGCGCCGTGAATGAACGCGGCCATCATTTTGCCGTTACCTGGCGGGATGGGATTATTGATGTTTATTTCGACGGTAAAAATGTGGCTTCCGGCGGGAATACCGGCGCCGGCGCAATCGAACTGGCGCGCGGCGATTTAAGGTTCGGACAGGATTTCAATCAGCCTGACACCGCGTTCGTGGGCGAGGCGGATGACATTGTAGTGCTCAAGCGCGCGCTGTCGGCGGAAGCAATTGCCGTTTTGGCGGATCAGGGCGCAGACGCCGTGCTGGATGCGAAAGTTGACGAAGGCATTCTGTTCACCATGGAAAACAACAATGTTGATGTAATCACCGACAGTCTGCCGCTAGATGGTGCTGCCGATATTGCGTTGGCGCGGGAAGCCGGCGCGGCGCAGTTGCTGATTAATTATGCGACTTCGGCCTTCGGCAGCTTGCGCGTTGAAATCCAGGATATTCATGGCGCGCCATTGCCGGGGTTTTCCCTGGACGAATGTGATATGATTTACGGCGATCACATCGAACGCGCGGTGACCTGGGCCGGCCGTAGTGAGTTAAAACGCCTTGCCGGGCGCCCGGTGCGGCTGCGTTTTGAAATCAAGGATGCCGATTTATATGCGTTGCGTTTCGGGCGGAAGTAATGGCCTGCGCCTGAATATCTGCCTGAATCCGTGATGAGGCCCGGATGCCGCAGATGCGCGGCGCGAAGGATGACGCTGTATACATATACTGCGAATCCTTCGCAACAAAGCAGATGCGACATCCCGGCCTCACCCGGAGGGCGCTCTTTTCTTCAATCAAACGGGTTGTATTTTTGGTGACTATTTCATAA
>JAXGSX010000367.1:0-3232 GCA_040775225.1 Kiritimatiellia bacterium
AGCACCCGGCATTCGGCGCGGGTGATTTCCACGCGATAAGTCTCGGGGATGACAGTGCGGATTTGACCGGTGACAATGCGGTACGCCCCCTGCTCCGGGATGCCGCCCAGGCGCAGGAACCGCCGGAAATCAGCATGCATCGTGTCCAGCAGACGGCGGGGATCGGGGAATTGCCAGTCCAGGCGGACGCCGCGGCACAAATCAATTTCGTCCGCGCGCGGACGCCGGCGCTCCCAGGGAATGGGCCGATGGTGGAGCGGCTGCTGCAACTCGCGGATGAACCGCCAACTTGTTTCCGGCGGCTGGGGCGGGATGGTGGGCGACAGGTTAGCGGGAGCGGGCGGCGTATTAGTTTGAAGCGCGGTTTTAGTTTGCATATCTGATTTATCCGTCAAGGTCTAACTGCGTTTTGTCCTTCATTCCTGGATGGCCGGGTTCCACCCCGGTCACGCAGGGAAACTTTTTCAACTGACTCTGCAGAAAAACATTTCATTCACAAAGTTAAAGGGAATGCTCAGGGCAGATCAGGGGCACGTCTATATTTGTAATATTTTCATCACTTGACGTCAGGCGTCACTGATAATTCTATCAGTCTTTCGCTGGGATTCCAGCCGCCGCACCGCTTCCCCAACCGCCGCATAATCCAGACCGCCCACTGAATCCCCAAAATACGTGCACTGGCCGTCCGGATTGGGAAAAGGCGTCAAGATCAAATTGCCCCGGCGCAACCGACCGTTTTCCGGATCAACCTGCCTGGCAGGCGCCAGGAGCGTGGGACCCAATTGCCCTGGGAAACGGGCGGGTGCAATTTGAAAGGCGCGCGCGGAAAAGGCAACCCGCGGAAAATCAACCGCGGAAAAGGCCGGGCTATCCGCGGGATCGGCGCAATAAACCAGCGGCCCGCGCATCACCGCCGCGCGCCCGGCCTGCAATTTCCGGCCCGCCACCAGGCGGACGGGCATGGGCAGCGCCAGTTCCACGCGATCGCGATCGCGCCATTCCCGCCGGGTCACGACATAGCCCTGCCGGCGGCGCGCGCCGGTTTCACGGCCATTGACAGCCAGCACGCACCCTTCAGCCCAATCCGGCACGCGCAGGTGCAGTTCAAACCGCGCCGGCGCCGCGGTCCGGATTTCAAACAGCACGTTGCCGTCCACAGGATATTGTGTCTGCTGGCGGAGTTCCACCGCAACGCCGCCGAGGGTTAAACGCACGCGCGAGGTTTCGTACAAGTTGACCCGCAAAGCCGCAGGCCGGCAATAGTAAACCAACCGGGGCAACTCGCTGATCACGCGGCGGAAATTACCAGGGCAGCAATAGGTGTCCTTAGGCCAATATACCCGCGCTCCCTGCAAGGGCGTGTAATAGCGCAGTTTCCGCCCGTCCGGCGACTGCGCGGCAAACAACGCGTTGTAGATGGCGCATTCCGCCAGGTCGGCGTACTGGCCGTGTCCGGTCAACCGCGCCAGCATATCCGCCAGCCTGATCAAATATGCCGTGGCGCAAGTTTCTCCAACATGCCCCGCGCCGTTCTGATCGGCATTCCAGCATTCATCCAGGCCGCAAGCGCCGGTGATCAGCAATCCATCCTCCTGAAACAGATGCCGCAAAAGCTTCGGCGTTTGGTTCAGCAGCCGCCGGTCGCCCGTGGCGGCAAAAAGCTCCAACTGCGTCAAGCAGCGGGTCAACCAGGCATAGGCATGCCCGGCGATGGGCCCATGGCGGCCCGGCACGATATCCAGGCTCCATTCCGGCAGGCGCAGCCTGTTTTCCAGGAACGCCAGCCATGCGCGCTCGCCGGTGGCATGAAAAAGCGCAAGCAACGCGCGGTCCAATCCCAGCAACACCAGTTCCATCCGAATCTGCGGTCCTTGAAATTCCCGCACAACCGCCAGCCGGCGAACCAGGTGCCGCCCCAGCCGGCGCGCCATTTTGAGCGAACGGTCTTCGCCGGACAACCGCCAGTCGGCCAGCAACGCCAGCAGCAGGTATGACATTTCATGCACATCCCAGGGCTTCCTGATCCGCACCGCGGGCCGATACGTCCCCAGGTAGCCGTCGGCGGACTGCGCCCGCGCCAGTTCATCCAGGACCTTCCGGCGCAATGCCAGCAGTTTTTCATCGCGCAGATATGCGGCCATGCGCGTCAACGCTTCCAATGTCTTGCCCATCCCGACATATCCGCCGCCCTGGCCATTCTGCTCCACGAACGGCCTGATAAAATCCCCGTCCCAATCCAGGACGGCCAGATTTTTGCGCGCGGTCAAACGATACCGCGCGCCGATGCCGCCGCGGATATCCGGCCAGGACGTTACCGGTTGCCACTCCGAAAATGCCGGCCAGGATGCGATCAGTTTTGACATAACTTGTTGCATGTTCGGCTTGACTTCCTCCGCTGAACCAAACGCTGCCGCGCAGCGCCAGCATGGTGAAACCGTCTAAATTACCCGCCCGGCACGACTCAGCCCCCGAACAGGAACTCGGCGATCATTTCCGCGCTGTCCCGCATCAGGCCGTAACTGACGACCACCGTGCGGATTTCGTCGGGAATCAGCAGTTCCGCGTACGGCACGGTGGCGATCAGCACCACCGGCTTGCCAAACTGGAGCAAATCCCGGAGGAAAGGCTTGGTGTCATTCTCCAGTCCGCGCGAAAAACTGCCGGTCGCCACGATGAGGTCGAAATGCCCGGCCACCTGCCGGATGGTGTTGGCGGCGGCGGCGGTGGTTTGCGGGGTGTAATCAATGTACCCGGCATCCGGGGCATGCTTCAGGATGCATTCCCAGAGCAGGCCCGGATGGTTCCAACCGTCATTGTGCGCCCTTTGATTGTAAGTCACACGGTCCACCAGCAGGATTTTCCGGGACGGCCGCAGCGGCAGCAAGTGCTGCTCGTCGCGCAGCACGCGGATCACGCGGCGCGCGGCTTCCAGCCCGGTTTTGCGGTATTGCGGCTTATGAATGGCGGTGTCCACGGCGCGCGAATCCACCAGGCCGCCCTTCTCAAACAAGCCGAAATCGTATTTCATGCTCCAGATCCGGCGCAGCGACTGGTTCACCCGCTCCTCCGTGATGCGGCCGCCGCGGATGGCCGCCACGATCGCGGCGTGCATCTCCCAGCGCAGCACGTTGTCATCCTTGAGCAACAGGATGTCCACCCCGGCCTCCAGCGCGCGGACGCAGGCCTCGCCCACGTCATACTTGGCCATCAGGCCGCCCATGGTCATGGAATC
>JAXGSX010000368.1:0-3225 GCA_040775225.1 Kiritimatiellia bacterium
TATTTTGAGGAAAGCAAGGTGTGTGCTGATGGAACCGGGCAAAACGGACGCAAATCATCAAATTAATTGCACCGGGAAATCAATTTGGGTGCATAAATCGCGAAAAATCAGAGCGCTCGAACAACCTCGCTTATTTTAGGGCTAACAGGACGGCGGTGACGGTGGCGGACCGGCTCCATAGGCGTTGCTTGTAAACAGCTTGCATGTTTTCACCTCTTCGTTAATCTGCCTGTTTCTCGGAAGCCGCATATTTTTCAGCCAGCGCGCCGCGGGCGCGCTCCAGGTTCGATTGAGCGATCAGCAGGTCGTATTGCGCCGCCACGCCGCGCGTCTGCAGGGCGTGCAGGCCGACCTCGGCGGTCAGCAATTCGGTGATATCGGCGGCGCCTTGCTGGTAACGTTCGCGGGTAATGCGCAGCGCTTCGCGGGCATTCTCGACATTCTTGCGGGTGACTTCAATGCGTTCCCGGGCTTCGGTCAGGCTCAGTTGCGCCTGGGTCAGGTCAAATTGCAGGGCCAGGCGCGTTTTGCGCAGCTCCGCCCGGGCGCGGGCAAGTTCGGCGGAGGCCTGGCGGATGGCATTGGGCCGGCGGAAGCCGTCGAAAATTTCCCATTCCGCCATGATGCCGGCCATGTAGCTGTGTTCGTAATCGCGCCAATCATCGCTGTCCCAGTCCAGCGAACCGAAGGCATTGAAGGCGGGACTGAATTCCCGCCGTGCGCGCCGCCACTGGTGCCGGTTCAAAGCGACCTGTTCGGCGGCCATGTGGAGTTCGGGGCGGTTTTCCATGCTGTAGTCGGACGTGTCCGCCGCCGCTGCCGGTTCCGGCGGGGGCTGCATGTCTTCCGCCCGGGCCAGGTCGGCGCCGATCGCGGTGTTGAGCGCCGCTTCGGCCAGCCGCAGCCCGTTGCGGGCGCGGATCAGGTCCTCGCGCGCCTCGGCCAGTTTGACGTCCAGGTTCAGCACGTCGGTTTTAACCGCCGAGCCGGCCTGCAGGCGCTCGCGGGCCACCCGCCGGCTTTCCTCCAGCGATTCTACCATCGCGGCCTGCACTCCCGTGAAGGCGCGCGCCTGCAGGGTTTGCAGGTAAGCCCGGGTGACTTGATGCACGAGTTCATTGCGCGCCGCGTCCTGGCCGGATTGGGCAAGGCGCGTGCCGGATAATGCCGCGCCGCGGGCGGATTCGCGCTGTCCGCCGTCAAACAAACGGTATTTGCCGGCAATGCTCCAGCGGATGTTATCCGTATCTTTCGGATCATTGGGATCAAAATCCGGCGCCATCATGTTCAGTTGCCGCTGATTGAGCGTCATCATGAACGCCTGCGGCGGGTTGTCGGTGCGCAGATAGGCTCCGTTCAGCGAAAGCCAGGGGTAATAACCCGCTTCCGCCTGCCGCAATGCCGCCTGCGCGGCAGCAATGCGCTGCGCCGCGGCCGCCATGTCGGGGTTTTCCCGCAGCGCGGTTTGGATGCAATCTTCCAAGGTAATGGCCGGCGCCGGCCCGGCCAGGGCTGCGCAGCAAGCCGCCAGGATGTATGCCAGGCGTTCACGCATGGTTTCGCCTCCTTAATGATTATTGTTTAGCCGCATCCCACAGTCAACAAAATAGATACACGATCCAATCGCAAAAGGCTTGGCCGGCGTGGAAGCCGGACCTCCGATAACACCCAAAAGGTGGTTACCGCGGTATAAAAAGCTGCTGGCCCTGGCGCAAATGGTTGGGATCCTTCAGGTTATTCGCGTCCATGATGGATTTGACCGAAACCTTGTAGGCGGCGGCGATGGCTGACAGCGTTTCGCCCGGTTGCACCGTATGTTCGTAGCCGACGCCGCCGCCGGTTGCCGGCTGCCGGCTGCCGGTCCGCATGACATCTGCAATCCGTCCGGAGAGTTGTTCCACGATTGCCTGGCGGTCACGCTCCCGTGCGGCATCCAGCGCCGCCAGCCTTTGTTCCAAAGCGTCCATCCTCGTCTGCACGCCGCGCTGCTGCGCGCCGGCGTCGCCGCGGCCGGCTTCGATGCCATTCACAGCCTGTGTGAGCCGCTGGTATTCCATTTCCAGGGTTTCCAGGCGCCCTTCCGCGCGGTTGATACGGTCCTGCAGCAGCAGGAAATCTTCGCGCTCGCGCATGCGCGCGGCGGGGTCTTCCGCAGTAATGCAGCCGCCGCCCAGGGCGGCCAGCAGGAGGCAGATCAATCCAATGTTAATTGCTTTCATGTTTTACCTCGTGTGCGGTTGTAAGCATTTTCTGCATGATATCAAAGGCCAAGCCCTGCGCCCGGCCGCCATTGACGAATTCATCAAACGGCTGTTCTGCGGCGGACAGGCGCGCCGGACCGTCGCAGACCAGCAGCGGCACCGGTTCAATCGTGTGGCCGCGGACGGCTACAGGGGTGCGGTGGTCGGTGGCGACCACCAGGCGGCAGGGCCGGCCGCTTTCCTGCAGCAGGCGCCATGCCGGCCCGACGATTTCACGGTCGAAGGCTTCAATGGCGCTGGTTTTCAATTTCAGGTCGCCCATGTGTCCGCATTCGTCCGGAGCTTCAATGTGCAGGAACACAAAGTTTTTGCCCGCCGCCAGCAAATCGCGGGCCGCATCCAGCTTGCCGGCATAATCGGTGTCCAGGAAGCCGGTGGCGCCCGGCACGCGGGGGGCGTCCAATCCCGTCAGCCGCCCGATGCCGCGCACCAGGTCCACGGCGGAAATCACTCCGCCGTCCAGTCCGTAAAGATCGCTGAAGAGCGGGAGTTCGGTCCGGCGCCCCTGCCCCCACAGCCAGATTTGCGTGGCGGGCGGCTTGCCCGCTCGTTGCCGCGCGGCGTTGACGGGATGTTTTTGCAGGATTTCGCGGGAGGCCTCTATGAGGCGGATAATCGCGGCTGCGCCGCCGCCGCGCGGCAGGTTGTATTCCACGCGCTGGCCCAGAACGTCATGCGGCGGAATGGTTGCCGTAGCGGTGGGGCCGTTGCGCCAGAGCAGCAGGTGGCGGTAGCCTGCGCCGGGATGGAATCGCAAATCGTCCGTGCCCAGGGACTGCTGGATGGCGGCCATCATTTCCACGCCCTCGGGCGTGGTGATGTGTCCGGCGGAATGATCGGCGATGTTGCCGTCACGGACGGTGATCAGGTTGCAGCGGAATGCGACATCTTCCGGCGCCATTTCCAGTCCTGCGCCGGCAGCTTCGATTGGCGCGCGGCCGGTATAATAGCGGCGGGGATCAAA
>JAXGSX010000369.1:0-3201 GCA_040775225.1 Kiritimatiellia bacterium
CGGCCGGGATATAAGGCATGACCATAAACCCATCCCGCGCCAGGCGCCGGGCGGCCTCGTAAGTTTCCAGGGGATCGGGCATTAAATGCTGGGGATTGGGGTGGATTTCGAGCTTGATCAAGGCGCTGCCACTGATCTCCCGCGCGAGGTGGGCGGCCCGGACGGCCTCTTCGGCGTTGCAGGCGCCGGAAGTGTTGGGCATTAGCACCAGGCCCGGCCGGGCCGCCAACGGCGCCAGCAAGTCCTCTTCCGGGCGTGCGCGGTTGAAACGGCGGAGGGCGACCGTCACGATCTGCGCCCCGGCGGCCTGGACTGACTCCACCATCACCGCCGGGTTGGAAAACTTGCCGGTGCCCAGCAGCAGGCGCGAGGAAAACCGGTAATCGCCGATGTGAAGGACATCATTATCGGACATGGGGATTTTACGGATTCAACCGACGACTTGCGTTTCGCCGGCTTTATCTTCCTCCATGCTGGCCAGACTTTCCTCGATCTGTTCCAAGGCGGCCCGGATCACCGTCAGCTGGCGCTTCACCGCCTGGATACCGGGCGCGGTTTTGGCATGCAGGCGTTCCAGACGGGCGCGCCGGGCATGCAATTCCTCGGTTTCCATCACCAGGTTGCGGACTTTTTCCTGCAAGTCCGGCGGCAAATCTTCGAGGTTGAGAATATTGTCGGAAGAATCATCCGCGATGCCGGTTAAATCTTCCGTAATACTCTTGTCAATTTCAGCCAAATCCACATCCTCGGGAATCGGCACCTGCAACTCGGCGTCGCAATCCGGGCAATGGATGGTCAAGCCTGCTCCGCGGCGGTCTATGACCAAACTCTTGCCGCACTTGCCACATTCAAACAGGATGTCATCGGCTTTGATTTCGCCTGCTCCTGCCACATTTGCAATGATATCGTCCGGCATAAGCGCCTCCGCCGAAATTTTTATTGGATTGTTTGCACGTCTTTTTACCGCTCTTATTTTATCCGCAGCATCTGGCAAAGCAAGTATTTTATTCACTGAATCGTTACGCTGAATTTTTGATTGACCTGCGGGCTGCATCCGCTAGAATAATACGCCATCAGCCGGCTTCCGGCAAAGGGCGCGATAGCCAAGTGGTTAGGCACGGGTCTGCAAAACCTGTTACGCCGGTTCAATTCCGGCTCGCGCCTCCATTTCCTTCCCCTCCCATCCATTCCTTGCGATCATGGCGGCGCCGCCGGCGGCGCCTAGCCGGTCTGAGCCGGCTTGTAAGTCCAACTCTGGCGGCGGCAGGCGGCGCAGACCGCGCGGCCGGTAAATCCTTCCGGATAAGAACGCTTGGTAAAGTTTGCTTCCGCAAAATAAGGATGGTCGGCCAAGCGCGGCAAAAGGGGCGCGGCGGCTTCCGCGCGGCCGGACCAATTCGCCCCGGCCCGGCCTTGCCGCGCCGCCGTCAGCCAGGCGGCGCCCGCCTGGATGAAACCGCCGGGCGGCAGCACCGCGCCGCCCAGGTCAATTGACGCCGGCAAGCGCCGGTAATAATCCAGTTCGCGGTTGACGCGCCGCGCCGCGTCCAGGAGCCGGGCGGCGGAAAATGCCGTCGGCCCGGCCGGATTCGGGTCTTCCGCCGGCCCCAGCAAATCGCGCCAGGGCGCCTCTTCCGGCAGGGTTTGGCAGGCTGTGTAGTAATCCATCACATACGCCAGCAACCCGAAAATTTCCGCCGGCGAATAATAGACGCCGGCTGCCGGCTGATATGTCAAATCGCCGGCAGCAGCCGATGCCAGCGCGGCGACGTCATTTAACTTGATGAATTTGGGCGGCGTCCGCCGGTATTTTTCCATCATATCGGAAGTACTCAAAAATTCCACCTCCGGCTTGGCCAGCACGTAATCCAGGAATTGCTCGAAATCGGCGAATAATTTTTCGGTAATCCCGCGGTCATACATGCCGGCCTGGGGTATTTGCCATGGGGCATGGATATCGCGGCGCCGGTAAAGCTGATTGACGGAGGTCCATGATTCGATATTGTTGTTGTACAAGAACTTATATGGGTGGTTAAAAAGCTTGACCAATCCGCCGCAGGCGCCGGCGGCAGCCTGAGCGTAGAGCGGCTCGAACTCTTCCTGGAAAGCCTGCAGGCGGCCCGGTGCCCATGGCGTTTCCAATCCCATGTGCGGCGCGCTGAAACACAGCGAGCCGCAGTACCAGGCAAAAGGCGCATTTTCACTGGACGGCACGCCGGAAAATCCGACCAGGTCAATGCCCAACCCCTTGATGGCGTAAATGAGTTGCGGCGCCTTGACGAATTCCAGCACGTAATACATGGGTTTCCGGTCGAAAATATCGGCAAGGTCCATGATTCCCCGCGCCTCGCTGGCCATCAGCGCGGCCACGGCATCATCCCAGGAACGCTCCTCGCAGATGCCGGCGAGGAATGGAATCGCGCCGTGGGTATTGCCGTGGTAACCGATTTCATGCTCCCGCAGGGCGTTGATCACGTCCACCCGACGGCGTTCGCGCAGTTTCCGTGCGTAATCGCCGGTCAGGTGGAAACTGCCGGTAATCCCGCGCCGGCGCAGGATGGAGGTCAGCCGCAAAACGACCTCGTCATGTTCCGGCGTAACGAATTCCTCGGTGGCAAACGATATGATGATTTTCATTTCTGGCAGCGCTCCAGCGTGATGGATTGGTCATTTCCGTTGCGGCCGTCGAACGCGCCGTCGAAATGGAAGATCGCCCGGGTATTGCCGTCCGGGGTGAAGGGCGCCTCCGGCGGCATAAAATCTTCCGTATAACGCAGGCCGTCCGATATCCGCAACTCGTCTATAACACCCTTGGCGGCGCCGCACAACTTGATCCGGTCGGCGACCCCGGAAAGGTCATAATCCAGGGCAAACTCCTTGCCCAGGTGCAGATAAATCGGCCACCCCTGGTTCAACTGCACGCGCTGGTGTTGTTTGCCGTTGACGTACACCCAGAAAGTTTCGGAGGACGCCCCGCGCCGGTAATTGGCGCGCTTGTATTTTACCGCCAGATTTTCCGGCGCCGTGATGGATACATCCCAGGCCAGGGCGATGTGAAGCCATTGATGCCGGCGGGGATAAATGCGCGCCTGGTTGCCGAAATGTTTATAACGGCCGGGGCTTTTCTCGAATTTCACGGTTTTGCCGCAGTAGAATACCAGGGCATTCTGGGGATAATCCTCGTAAGGCGCCTGGCCGTAC
>JAXGSX010000370.1:0-3189 GCA_040775225.1 Kiritimatiellia bacterium
ATCGGCGGCGCGCGCCAGGATTTTAAAAACCGCAACCGCCAGGTGATTAAATCCGCCACCCGCATGCTTTCCGAACTGAAAATGCAGTTTGACAACGTGACCCTGGCGGCGGACTGGGGCAAGTACAAAGTCCTGGTGCTGCCGGATGATGTGGCGATTACCCCGGCAATATCCGCCCGGCTCATAAAACACCTGCGCCAGGGCGGCGCGCTGATCGCGTCGTATCAATCCGGGCTGAACCCGGAGCTGACCGGATTTGCGCTGGAGGAACTGGGCGTGGAGTATCAGGGGCCTGATCCATTCGATCCGGCCTATATCGAATTCGCACCGGAATTCGCGGCCGGCATGCCGGAGATGCCGGTGACGCTTTACGAGCGCGGCCTGGCCGTCGCCGCCCGCCCCGGCGCGGAGGTCATGGCCACAATCATCGCGCCCTATTACAACAACGAATGGGACGGCAGCCATGGCAATCGGTACACGCCCCCGGACAAGTCCGCCGGCCGGCCGGCGATTGTCGTCAAAGACCGCGCGGCGTATGTCAGCCATCCGATCTTCAATACCTATTACACCAGCGGCGCGCTGCCCATGCGCCAGATAATCGCCAAACTGCTGGCGCGGTTCCTGCCGGAGCCGTTGATCCGCGCGCCGGGCGCGCCATCCTACAGCCGGGTGACAGTGACGTCGCAGCCGGGCCGGCGCATGGTGTACGTCACGGCCTACCTGCCCGAAGCCCGCGGCGCGGGAATCAACATGATCGAAGAGCCGCTGGAGCTGCGCGACTTCGAAGTGTGCCTGCGCCTGGACGGGCGCCCGCCCAAAACGGTCTACCTGGCGCCGGACCGGACGCCGCTGCCATTTGCGGTGGAAGGCAATTACGCGCGCGTGACGATCCCGCGGGTGACCGGCTGGGCCGTGGCGGTGTTTGAGGAATAGAGATGATGAGTTTTGGTTTGCTATCCGGTTGCAACCTCGACTTGGGAGTGAAAACATGATGCCTGCCATCAAACAATGCCCCCGCCGCGCGGTCCACATGGATTTTCATACTATGCCCGGCGTGTATGACGTCGGCGCGCAATTCGATCCCGATGCGTTCAGCCGCACGCTGGCCGATGCCGGGGTGGATTACATCACGGTGTTTGCCAAGTGCAACCTGGGTTTCGCCTATTACCCCACCAAAATCGGTACCCCGCACCCGGGCTTGAAGCACCCCGACCTCCTGGGCGGCATGGTGCGCGCCTGCCATGCGCGCGGCATCCGGGCGGCGGCCTATTTCCAGGCCGGGTTGGACCACGAACATGTCCTGCGGCGGCGGGAATGGTGCAAGGTGGACCGGGATGGCAAGATCTACGACATGGCGAAGATGAATCACTGGTTCCGCCGGCCCTGCCTGAATACCGGCTACCGCGATTACCTGCTGGGCATGGTGCGGGAAGTGCTCGCGCGCTATCCGGTGGACGGCTTGTTTTTCGACGGCCTGGGCCCCGCGCCTTGTTACGGGGTGGAATGCCTGGACGGCATGCGGGCCGCGGGTTTGAACATTGATGACGAGGCGCAGGTAAAACGATTTTCGCTGGAGGTAATGCGTAAGTTCCAGCGCGATGTGGAAAAACTGGCGCGCGCGCAGGGCAAACCGGATTTGCTGCTGTTTTTCAACGGCATGCCCTGGCGGGAACAGCCCACGCATATCGAGGTCGAAGTCATCCCCACGGCGCCGGAATACGGGTATGACGCCATTCCCTTCATGGTGCGGTACGCGCGGTCGCTGAAGAAGCCATGCCTGACCATGACCGGCCGGTTCCACCGCAGCTGGCGGGATTTCGGCGGACTGCGTTCCAAGGCTTCGCTGCTGTTCGATTGCCGGCAGGCGCTGTCGCTGGGCAGCGCCTGCAGTGTGGGCGATCACGCCCATCCCCGGGCGCGCCTCGAGCCGGCGGTGTACCGCCGGATCGGCGAGGTATACGACGAGGTCAAAAAGATCGAGCCGTGGGTGGCGGGCGCCGCGCCCGTCTCGGAAATGGCGGTGGTCTGCCCGGACCTGGCGGAATTCCCGCAGAATTTTTACAGCATGCAGCACCTGCGCGGCGCCGCGCGGTTGTTAAATGAGTTGAAGTATCAATTCGACCTTTGCGATGGGTTGGGGGACTTGTCCGGTTACCGGGTATTGATCCTGCCGGACAATGTCACCGTGGATCCCAGGTTACGCCGCAAACTGCAGGCGCATTTGCGCCGGGGAGGCGTGCTGGTGTCATCCGCCACTGCCGGCTTGAACCCCGGAAAGACCGGCTTCGCCCTGCCGGAATACAAGTTGGATTATCTCGGGCCGGAGCCCCACCATTTTTCGTTTTTCAAGGCCGCCAGAAAAGTGGCGGCCGATTTGCCGGACATGCTGACCACGATCTACCAGCCCGGCGCAGCCGTGCGGCCGCGCGGCCGCGTGGAAATCCTGGCCGGGCTTTACCGTCCGTATTTTAACCAGCAATCATGGGATGGCTACCATGAAAACCTGTACATTCCCCCCGAAAAGCCGGCCGGCCGGCCGGCGGTGGTGCGGATGGGCAACATATTGCACTTCAGTTTCCCGTTGTTTACGGCGTATTACGAATTCGCCGTGCCGGCCTACCGGCAGCTTTTCCGCAATTGCCTGGAATTGTGTCTGCCCGATCCGATGTTAAGGATCGAAAACATGCCGGCCTGCGCCCAGGCCACGGTGATGCGCAAGGGCCGGCAACGGCTGATCCATCTCCTGGCCTACATGCCCGAACTGCGCGGCCGGGCGACGCAGGTCATCGAAGAGCCGCTGGATGTACGCGATGTGACCGTCTGGCTGCGGCGCGGCGGCCGGCCGGTCCGGTCCGCGCGCCTGGCGCTGTCCGGCGCGGCGCTGCCGGTGCGGACGCGCGGGGGATATGACGGAGTGGCCGTGCCGCGGGTCCGCGGCTACGAACTGCTGGCGCTGGAATGACCGGGAACACGATTCTTCGCTGAAATTATTTCCATTCTTCGACCGTGAGGCCTGGCACTCTCATGAACTCGCGGACGTTTGCCGTGGCAAGCTTCAGTCCATGCGCAAGACATGTGGCCGCAAGCCATGAGTCGTGAACCCCAATCATCTCTCCGCGCTGGGTAAGTTGGCTCCACAATAGAGCGTGAGAACGGGCCGTCGCAAGATCAATCTCCAGCAGCGGGAAA
>JAXGSX010000371.1:0-3162 GCA_040775225.1 Kiritimatiellia bacterium
CCAAGTGGTTTTTTTGACTTACGGCGACAACAACGAGTTTTCGTTCATGATGTACCGCAAACGCCCGGAGGTGTCGCCCGAGGCCGTGCGGCGCATGGGCGAGGTACGCCACGGCGAGGCCTTGCGCGCCGCCGGCGCGCTGGGGCTGGCGCCGGGACACCTGGTGTTTTTGGGGTATCCCGATTTCGGCACGCTGAATATCTGGGAGCGCCACTGGGGCGACGCCCCGCCTTTCCGCAGCATGCTGACCCGCGTGCGCGCGGTAAGTTATGCCGACGCTTTCCGGCCCGGCGCCGTGTACCGCGGCGATGAAATCCTGGGTGACCTGGAAACGCTGCTGCGCGAGTTCCGGCCGACTTTGCTGCTGGTGTCCCATCCCGCGGACTTCAATCCCGACCATCGCGCGCTCTACGCCTTTACCCGCGTGGCGCTCTGGAACCTGCGGGCGGAAATCCAGCCGCGGGTGTTGCCCTACCTGGTGCATTTCAAGAAATGGCCGCTGCCGCACGGGTACCACCCGGACGCGCCCATGCTGCCGCCGGCGGATTTGATGCCGGCCGCCGCCTGGACGGTCTTGCCGACCCCAGAACCCCTGGCGGACGGCAAGCGCCGCGCCTTGCAGGCGCATGCTTCCCAGTATGCCTACAGCGCGAAATTCCTTGATGCGTTTGTGCGGAACACCGAACTGTTCGGCGAATTGCCGCCGGTGCGCCTGGCGCCATCCGCCCCGTCCACCCTGGATGCCGATGTGGAGGGAGACGAGATTCCGCCGGCCCTGGCCGGGGACGAACGCGGGGAATTTGTCGGCATCGAACGATATTCCGCCGCGCTGAGCAACGGCATCCTGCGGTTGACCCTGGATTGCCGCCGCCCGCTGGCCGGCGTCTCCCAGGCCTCGGTTTTCTGCTGCGGATACCGCGGCGACACCCCTTTCGCGCGCATGCCGAAACTGCATGTGCGCATCGGCGCCACCCGCTGGGAGTGCCTGGATGGCGCGAAGCCGCTGGCGCGCGGGATCGTGTCCGTGGAACGGCGTCCGCGCCGGTTGACGGTGTCCATTCCGCTGGCGGCGGCCGGCGATCCCGACCGGGCGCTGGTGTGCGCCCGCACTTACCTGGACGATTTGCCGATGGACTGGACCGCCTGGCGTGTGCTGGAGTTCCGGTGATGCGCGCAATTATTCTTTCCATCGGCGATGAATTGATTCTGGGCCAGGTGACCGATACCAACGCCGGTTGGCTGAGCGCCCGCTTGGCCGAATGCGGCATTATGACCGCCTGGCGCCAGACCGTACCGGACGACCGCGCGGCCATCGCCGCCGCCCTGCGGGGCGCCGCCGGCGCGGCGGAATTGGTGATTGCCACCGGCGGTCTGGGGCCGACGCCGGACGATCTGACCCGGGATGCGCTGGCGGATGCGCTGGGCGCGCCGTTGGAAATCTATCCGCCCGCCCGGGAAAAACTTGAGCAGTTTTTCCGCGCGCGCGGCTGGGATATGCCCGCGGGCAATCTGGCGCAAGCCATGCTCCCGCGCGGCGCGGAATCCCTGGATAATCCCGCCGGCACGGCGCCGGGCATACTGGCGCGGCTGGGGAAGTCCGTGGTTTATGCGGTCCCCGGCGTGCCGTCCGAAATGCGCGCGATGTTCAACCGGCACATTGCGCCGCGCCTGGGCGCGCAGTCCGGCCGGGTAATTCTAACCGCGCAATTGGACACTTTCGGCCTGGGAGAATCGCGGGTGGCGGAAGCGCTCGGGGATTTGATGCGCCGTGGCCGCAATCCCCTGGTGGGCACGACGGTGTCCGACGGCATTGTCAGCGTGCGCGTGCGCGCCGACTTCCCGGAGTCGGCTGCCGCCCGCGCGGCGCTGGCGCAGACCGTGCAGGCGGCGCGCCAATGCCTGGGCGCGGCGGTCTTCGGCGACGGTTCCGTTTCCCTGGCCGGGCAGGTCGGCGCCATGCTGCGGCAGCGGCATTTCCGCCTGGCTACCGCGGAAAGCTGCACCGGCGGGCTGCTGGGGAAAATGTTGACCGATGCCCCCGGCGCCAGCGATTTTTACCTGGGCGGCTGGGTGGTGTACGATAATGTCATGAAATCCAGCCAGTTGGATGTGCCGCCGGCATTGCTGTCAAATGTCGGCGCGGTCAGTGAAGCCGCGGCGCTATGCATGGCCGAAGCGGCTGTGCGGCGCGCCGGGGCGGATTGTGCCCTGGCCAGTACCGGCATCGCCGGGCCCGGCGGCGGGGGGCCGGCTAAGCCGGTCGGCACGGTCTGGATCGCGCGGGGCGAGCGTGCCGGGGATGCGGTAGTGGCCCGCGCCGAACGCCGGATATGGGCGGGCGGCCGCGCGGCGGTGCGCGACCGCGCGGCCAAGGCGGCCTTGAACATGCTGCGCCTGCGCCTGCTGGAATTGCCCGCGCCGCCCTGACGACAGCGGCTGAACCCGGAATCGTGTTTTACGGCCGATGAAATCAATGCATCATGCCAAACGGATGGGAACCATCATCCTGGCCCTGGCCGCCGCCGGCTGGCTGGCGCCGGGAACGGCATCCGTGCGGGCCCAGGCGCTGGTGGTTCCGGCCCGGGGCCCTTATGCCGGCGGCAACCGGGCGATTATCACCAATGGCGCGTTCGCCTCGGCAACCAACGTGCTGGTCGCCGGCGCTCCCGCGACGATTTTGAACGCTGGCGCGGATTGGATCGCGATCCGCCTGCCGGCCGCCCGCGCGCCCGGCCCGGCGGATGTGTTGATCCAGTTTCCCGCCGGCGGCACAACGCTGCTGGCGGACGCTTATACCTACCATCCGCCGGGCATTATCGGTTTGCCCGGGACCCCGATCATCGGGTGGGAAGCAATCGCCGGCCTGCCGCTGGGCGAGCAATTTCTGGCAGCCGGCGTCTGCAGCGGCGCGGTTTATGCCGTGGGCGGCATGAATGCGACTTATTTTCCGCCGATGTATACCAACGTCTTCCGGCTGGATGGAGGAACCAATTGGGCGCCGGCGCCGGCGCTGCCCGCGCCCGCATACACCCTGGCGGCGGCATCCTACAGCAATGCCCTGTATGTCCTCGGCGGCTTTGGCGGTTCCGGCAGCCTGACGAATGTCAACCGCTTTGACGGCGCTGCCTGGAGCCAGGCGGCCGGGCTGCCGGCGCCGCGCGG
>JAXGSX010000372.1:0-3126 GCA_040775225.1 Kiritimatiellia bacterium
CAAAAAGCCCAGATTGTTTATGATGCCACCGTGAAATTCTGTGCGGATTTACTGGATAAGCGCGACCGTACGGTGGATCAGATGATCCAGGCTGCCCGGTCCGGCAAGCAGAACATTGTCGAGGGTAGCGCGGCTTCTGGAACCTCCAAGGAGACCGAACTCAAGCTTACCAGTGTGGCGCGGGCCAGCCTGGAGGAGCTTGTAACCGATTATCGCGATTTTCTGCGCACCCATGGCCTGACCGAGTGGCCCAAAAACCACCCGTATGTCAGGCGGCTCCAGGCCTTGAACCGCATTCCGCATGCCGATTACGGGACATTTCGCAAGGCGGTCGAGCATGCCGACAGGGAAATCCGCACTAACGCCATTATCGGCTTGATTAAGGTGACCACCTATCTGCTTGACCGGCAAATCCGTCAACTTGAACAAGCGTTCCTCCGGGAAGGCGGACTGCGCGAACGCATGTTCCGCGCCCGGCAGGCTGTCCGGGAGGGAATGTGAAACCTCATGCCACCAAGTCCGCCTGCCGGTATGGTGATCAACTGACGGTCAGCCAGTATTGGCCGGACGTTGATGTCCAGAGCGAGTTCGACCGCGGTTTCCACCGGCGGCTGGTGGCGGCGCTGTTTGACCAGGCGCTGCCGGTCATCGCCGGCTTGCGCCGGGAGCGCTGCATGAATCTCTTCGGCCGCCGCAGCCTCCCGGTCCGGCGGCTGTGGACGCGTTACGGCTACGACACGCAGCACATGCATGCGCATGTCGAAGTGGCGCTGGTGTTGCATGGCGCCTGCCGTTTCCTGATCAAAGACCGGGTGTATCCCTGCCAGCCCGGCGATGTCATCTTTGTTCCCCCGCACCAGCCCCACGTGGATGCATACAGCCGCGCGGATGCCGGATATGGTTTGTTGTGGTTTTTGCTGTTTGAGTCATATTATGCGGTGAGTTGGACCGGGTTCGCCGCGCCGGCAGCGGGGCAGCCGCTGCGGTATTTTTACCGCAAGCGCATTGTGACCATCCCCCTGGGCGGCGCGCCGGCCTGGAGCGCCCTGCGGGAAGACCCATCCTTCGACACGGACACGTTGCGCGAATTGCTGTTGTATTTGTGCTACCGGACGATCATGGTGCTGCGCCGCGCGCCCGCGGAACATGCGAGCCGGCTGCTGGCGTCGGCCCTGGCGCGCATCCGCCAGAACTACAACAAGCCGCTCTCGGTCGGGGAACTGGCGGCGGAACTGGGCATTACGCCGAATTACCTTTCTGCGCTTTTCACCCGCTCGCTCGGTTTGTCGTTCAAGCACTACCTGCATGAAGTGCGCCTGGGCCAGGCGCAAAGCCTGCTGAAAAATCCCGCGCTGCGCATCAAAGAAATCAGCGCCGCCTGCGGTTTCAACAGCAACGCGTCCTTCGACCGCATTTTCCGCCAGGTATACGGCATGTCGCCAACGGTCTACCGCGATTCAATCCTGCGGGCCGGCGCCGAAATCCACATTCCCCCGCCGGCGCCCCGCGCGCCCGGCCGCGCGCCGCTTTAGTGTAGATTCCGACAACACTTTATAGATATTCGCAGTTGAGTTTCCCGCTGCGCCAACGCTATATTGGCGCTGTTAACCGATAAGCATAGAGCCGCGGGAGGAAAACATGGATGCATTGCTGCAGGAAATCTATAATTTGGATGCCGGTCAGATGGAGGAGTGCGCTAAGCACGTCATGCTGGGCGGCGGCACCCGCGGCGGGCCGGTGCTGGTGCGCGGCAAGGGCGTGCGTGTCTGGGATGCCGCGGGCAAGGATTACATTGACTGCACTTCTCAAAGCTGGGCGCTTTATCTGGGCTACGCCAATGACGCCGTCAACCAGGTGATCCGCGAGCATATCGAATCTTTGACCCACGTCCACCAGGGATTCGATTCCAAGCCGCGCTTTTACCTGGCGCGCAAGCTGGCGCAACTCGCGCCGGGCGCCTTGAACCGCGTTTCCTTCACCGTCGGCGGCGGCCCGGCGATCGAGGCGGCGATGAAGGTTTGCGTCAAGAACGTCGAAGCGGCCCGGGATTTTGTCTGCCTGCATGACAGCTACCACGGCACCACCCTGGGCACGATGGGCGCCAGCTGGATTTCCACGCATGCCAATGGCGCATACATGGGCGGCAGCCGGTTCCTGTCGCTGACCCGCCCGTTTGTCCGCATTCCCAATCCTTATACTTACCGCAACCCGTTCAATGCGGATGCGGAAACCTATATTGACATGTGCCTGACGATGGCGCGCGAGACCTTTGAACGCGGCATCGCCGGCCGGCCGGCCGGGGTGATTGTCGAGCCGATCCAGGCCAGCGGCGGCCAGATCATCATTCCCCAGCGCTACCTGGCGGGCTTGCGCAAGCTGTGCGATGAATACCAGACGCTGCTGGTGTTTGACGAAATCCAGACGTTCGGCCGCATCGGCGCGATGTTTGCCGCGGATTATTTCAAGGTCACGCCCGACATCATCGTCCTGGGCAAGGCGCTGGGCGCCGGCCTGCCGCTGGCGGGAATCATCATTTCCGACAAGTTGCAGGGCTTCCAGCCCGACACGGAAGAATTGCACACCTTCGCCAGCCCGACCTTGTCCATGGTGACCGCCGCGAAGCAATTGCAGATGCTCGAGCAGGGCGTCCTGGAAAATTGCCGCAAGATGGGCGCTTACCTGGGCGAGCGCCTGCGCGCCATGATGTCAACTTACCCCGAAATCGGCGACGTGCGCCAGGCCGGCCTGCACATCGGCGTGGAATTCGTCCGCGACCCACAGGGCAAGCAGCCGTTGGAAAAGGAGACCGTCGCCATCCGCAATGCCGGCATGAAAAAAGGCGTCATCTTCGGCCTGGGCGGCGTGCGCAAGAATGTTTTAAAAGTCAAGCCGCCCTTGATTGTCAACCGGGCGGAGTGCGATGAAATCCTCGAGAAATTCGAGCAGAGCGTGAAACAGGTGTTGCGGTAAACCTTAATCCGTGATCACTGCTGTCCGGTTTAAAATCCCGGTAAATACGGTTGATTTTGCATATCAGGTGTTTCCGGCAACGGTGGATGTTGAGCAAACACCTGTAAAATGGGCGTTTTCTGGAAAAGAGTGAGGCTCAATATCTGTAAAATTGTG
>JAXGSX010000373.1:0-3112 GCA_040775225.1 Kiritimatiellia bacterium
AGGGGCTGACCGTGGCGCTGCTGGCGCAGTTGCCGTCACATGCCGGCGTTTTATTCGGCATTACCGAAGACATGCCGCCGGACCGGTGGCGCGACAGTTGCCGGGCCATCATGTCCGGGCTGGAACAATACGCCGCGGATTACCCGAAAAGTTATCGCGCGGAAACTTTTTGACGCGGGCTAACCCGCAGACCATGGGAGTGAACAAGGCATGCGCAAAATGAAAATCATGACTTCGGTGCTGGCGGTCGCGGCGATGTTGATTCAGGCAAACATCCAGGGCGAGGAGCCGCGGCCCTGGATCGGGACTTTCATGTCGCGCCGCCCCGGCGTGGTTGACCTCGGCCCTTCCAAACGGTTTGAAATCAAGCCCGTCCTGCGCGATCTGGCGGAAGCAGGCGTGACGGACGTTTACTTCGGACACAATCATGGGCGTGGCGGCCCATTTTACCATCCCACCGCCGTTGCCAATCTGAAGGCGCACGGCGTGTTGGGAGCGCGTGATTTCCTGGAAGAACTGCTGGTCGAGGCGGATGCCTGTAATATGCGGGTATGGTTGCTGTGGACGCCGCCATCCGCCGGCGAATCGCGCAAGGAACAGCCGGGATTCAAGGATGGGCTTTACGCGCTGGAGGATTTTACCCTTGCCAGCCCGGATTTGCGGCGCGTGTATTGCGATTTAATTGTCGAAATGGCCGAAAAATACCTGCCGCGCCATCCCAGCCTGACGGGCATCTACCTGCATGAAATCCATGCCGGGCTGGACCCGATGAACCGGCCGGTTGATTTTCAGCGGTTTCAAAAATATTGCAGCGACATATTCGGCGCGGTGTATGCCGGGACCAACATGCCGGGGATTGATCCGAATGATGTCTGGTCGCGCCGCTACCTGCTTTACCGCAATCATGTCACCACCGAGTTCGTGAGGACGCTTGCCGAACGCGCCCGCGCGCATGGCTTGAAAACGGCGTTCTGTCATTATCCGGCCGAAACCAGCGCCGGCTGGCAGATCGGCGCGGATGTCCTGGACCTGGAACGGGTGACGGACATGATGTGGGAAGTGAGTTTCGCGCTGGAAAACTGCAAGCATTATTATTCCATCCGGGGCGCCATGCTGGATTTTGGGCCGGCCTATCGCAACAACAACCCGGCGCTAAATTACGCTTCGGCTTTTCATGGCTACCCGATCAGTTTTTTTGAATTTGCCACACCGGTGTACGTTGAGGAAATCCGGGCGCATTTGCCGCCCGAATCGGCCTGGCATCAGCAGTATGGCGATTTCTATACCGGCCATGGCGGAAAATCCGAACGCGAGGTGGAATTGTTCTTCGGCAAAAAAAACACGGCACAGTGGTTGCGCCTGATGGGCGGATGGCAGGGCGGATTCCCGCCGGCGCAGATCAGCGCGGCCATCAATCCCACGCCATACCTGATGATGCGCCCGCGGGGCCATAGCCAGTTCTTTGTGGAAAATGTGTCGAAGCTGATGGAATGCCTGACGGCTTGGGCCGATGTGGACGGCATGATCAGCGGCTCGCTGGCCATGCCGGAAAATCTTCAGCGCTACGAATTTGTTATCATTCCCGAGGGGCATGGCGCCGGGTTGAACCAGAAGGTGTACCGGCAATACGCAAAATATGTTGAGGACGGCGGCCGGTTGCTGGTGGTCAACACCCCGATTACAACGGCCGAATCCGACATGACCGGCGAATGCGATCTGACAGCGGAACTTTGCGGCGTCCGCTGGCAGCCGGGCCCCGCAACCTCGCTGACGTTCAGCGCCGCCGCCGGGGCTGGAATCAGCCTGCCGGAATCCAACCACCCCTGGCGTTGCGGTTCATTGAGCAATATTACAGCGGAAATTCTGGCGGCCGACGCCGGCAGTGGCGCCCCGCTGCTGACGCGCAAGCGCATCGGCAAAGGCGCGGTTTATTTTTCCGCTCCGTCATATCAGCCGGGACTGGAGGATTTCTTCCGCTCCATCGCCCGCCTGGCTGTCCGGCCCCGGTTCTGGCTGGATGGACCCGGCGGCATGCGCATCCTGGAAGCGGTGCAAAAGGACAACCGCTTGTGCGTGTTGTTGTGGGGCGCGGGGGAACGGATATTAAAAGTGGATGCCGCGCGCGCCGGCCTGGCGGGCGCAGTATTTCAGGTGCGGGACATCATTACCGGCCGGATTTTTACCGAATCGCTTACCGCCGCGGCGCTGACGAACGAGGGCGCGGCTATCCGGATAGACTACAGCAATCAACCGATGGCGGTTGCCGTAGGCGCGCCGGAAGCGCTCCGTGAATATCCCGGGATTTATGCAAGCGCCGAAGTGTTCCGCGATTTGCGGAAACGCGCGCCGGTGGCGGAGAATCCCCAGGTGCCAATCCTGGTGCCGGAAGGGGCGGGCGCGCGCGTCGGCGTGTACCACCTGGGCTTGGGAGCGGAAGCCATCCTCGCGGTTGCCCGGGATTGCGGAATGCGGGCATTTACCCTGCCGCGCCTGGATACGGAGGCCATGGGGTATGCCGATGTGATCGTCATCCCGCAAATCTCCGGCACGGTTGAGTTTTTTAACCAGGCGCGGCCGGTCTTGCGCAAATTCGTGGAAAACGGCGGCGGCGTGCTGCTGACGCATGACGCGGTGGGATACCGCGCTCACCAGCCGCTGTTTCCGGAAATCGGGACGGGGCTGGAGAATGTCAAAGGCGATCAATTGCACACCGCCGGGCAGCATCCGGCCACCGCCGGCATTGCGCCGGGGGTGGTATTTACGCCCGGTTTCCGCTACGATCATGTCGCCATCAAACCCGGGCCGGCGGGCACGGCCCTGGCGTTGGATGCGCAGGGGGCGGCGGTGCTGGCGGCGGGGAATTTCGGCCGGGGCCGGGTGGTCCTGCTGGGCACCCTGCCGGGCGTGGCGGGCGGCCCGAAAAGTTCCGGCGGCCGGCCGGCCGCCCCGGAAGGCATCGAGGCGGATCTTTTACGCAATGCCCTGCGCTGGCTGGCGGGGGAAGGTGTTGAAGATTGAATGAAATTCAGGGAAGGCCGGTTCAGCGGAGTGCGGGTGCATTCCTGCCTGGTGATTGAATATGCAAACAAGGGCAGCATGAAAGCATTGTTAA
>JAXGSX010000374.1:0-3080 GCA_040775225.1 Kiritimatiellia bacterium
ACGCCCTGCGCCACCATGTCGCCCACCTGGCTGGTGGAATATCCCATCTTGCCGGCGCCCAGGTTTTTGACTTTATGCGCGGTGACGTGCATCACCGCCTGTTCGATCGCCTGGGAAGCTTCCATCTCGCCCAACTCGCCCAGCATCATTGCGCCCGCGCAAATCGCCGCCAGCGGGTTGATGACGTTCTGGCCGGTGTACTTGGGCGCGGAACCGCCGATCGGCTCGAACATGCTCACGCCTTCGGGATTGATATTGCCGCCGGCGGCGATGCCCATGCCGCCCTGGGTAATGGCGCCCAGGTCGGTGATGATGTCGCCGAACATGTTTTCCGTGACAATGACATCGAACCACTCGGGATTCTTCACCATCCACATGCAGGTGGCATCCACATGGTAGTACTCGCGCTTGATATCGCTGAAATCGCGCGCGCCCATTTCATGGAACGCCCGTTCCCACAGGTCAAACACGTAAGTCAAAACGTTGGTCTTGCCGCTGAGCGCCAGGGTTTTGCGCTTGTTGCGGCGCCGGGCGTATTCAAAGGCATAGCGCAGGCACCGGTCCACCTGGTCCCGGGAATAGACCATGTTCTGCACGGCCACTTCCTGGGGCGTGCCTTTCATCGAGATGCCGCCCACGCCGGTGTACAGCCCGCCGGTGTTTTCGCGCACCACCACGTAATCAATTTCCGCCGGTCCCTTGTTTTTCAGCGGCGTATCCACACCGGGATACAGTTTCACCGGGCGGAGATTGATGTATTGATCCAGTTCGAACCGCAGGCGCAGCAGGATGCCCTTTTCCAGAATGCCGGGCTTGACGTCCGGGTGGCCGATCGCGCCCAGGTAAATCGCGTCGTACCGGCGCAATTCGTCCAGCACGGAATCCGGGACGGTTTCGCCGGTGGCCAGGTAGCGCGCGCCGCCCAGATCGTAGTGGTGCAGGTCCAGCTTGAAATTAAAACGGGCGGCCGCGGCTTGCAGCACCTTGACGCCTTCATTGACCACTTCCGTGCCGGTGCCGTCGCCGGGCAATACCGCGATTTTATAACTCTTGCTCATTGTTCCTCCCACGGGTTCCACTGCAAATAAGGCGATGATGATAGCATAATGCAGTCGCCCGATGCAAATGAATTCCGCCGCCAAAAATAGACTGTTGCGGGATTGACGGCCTTGATATATATTTAACTAATTCAGCAGCATCCCACAGGTCTGAAATTGCATGGATGAAACCGTCCGCGGCTCAGCGCGGCTTCGCCCTCCATCTGAGATTTGAAATTTCAAATTTGAGATTCCAAATGGAGGACGAACCAGCGGTGATCCTTGCGTGGAAGCGGCGTCGGCCTGAAGCCTGTTGAAACGGTTATACGCTGCAAGCCAGGCGCGCCAGGAGGCGCCTTGTTTGCGCGGCAAAGTCCGCGAAAAAACATAATATTTAACATAATCGCCGCCCATGGCCCCCATGACAGCCACCCAACAAACCGACGGGCCGCCCGCCGTCCGCGGCGCCAGCGTGGTCATCCCCATCATCAATGCCGCGGCGCAACTGCCCGCGTTGCTCGACCGTCTGGAGTCGCAGCAGCCGGTTCCGCCGGCGGAAATCATCCTGGTTGATTCCGGTTCCACCGACAACCCGCAGGCGCTTGCCAATCAGCGCGCGCGCGTACGCATCATCCCGATCGAAAAATTTTCCCATGGCCGCTCCCGCAACCTGGGCGCGCAGGCTGCGGCCGCCGAATTCGTGGTGCTGATGACCCAGGACGCCCTGCCCCGCGACAACCGATGGCTGGCGGCGCTGCTGGCGCCGTTGGCCGACCCGTCAGTGGCGGCGGTGTTTTCCCGGCAGGTGCCGCGCGCGGACGCTCCGCCCACGGAACAATTTTTTCTGAATTACCATTTCCCGCCCGGCGCGCCGCGGCGCTGGCAGGCGGATGCCCGGGCCGCGCCGGCCTTCGGCCGCACGGTTTTCTTTTCCAACGTCAGCGCCGCCGTCCGGCGCGGCTGTTTACTGAAGCATCCCTTCGACGAATCGCTGATCATGAGCGAGGATCAGCAACTGGCGCGCGACCTGCTGGCGGCCGGGTATGCGATAGTTTACCAGCCGTCATCAGCCGTGATTCATTCCCACCGCTACTCGCTGGGCATGGCCTTCCGCCGGTACTTTGACAGCGTCTATTCGCTGACGGCGATTTTTCCCGAACACGACATGCGCGCCAGCGCTTCGCTCGGCCTGTCTTACCTGCGCCAGGAAGCCGCTTTCATCCTCCGCCGCCATCCCTGGCACCTGCCTTATTACCTGCTGTACACGGCCGCAAAGACCGCCGGCACGATTGCCGGGCATTACGCCGACCGCCTGCCGCGCCGGTTGACGCGCCTTTGCAGCCTGCACCGCTACCACTGGGATGTGCCATGAAAACGCGCGGGCTGTTTATCTGGTCGCTGCCGGCAGCCGCCTTACTCTACGCCTGGCTCAGTTGGCCGCTGCCGCTGCACTTCACCCGCGGCATTCCCGCCGCCGCCCATCCCGCGCCTTCCAGCGTCCAGCCCACTGTGCCGGGCGACCACCTGCAACTGCTTTACCATTTCTGGCTGGCCGGCGACATGCTCGCCGGCCGCACCAAACCGTTTTACAACCTGTACGAATTCAATACCGGCGACGACCGCGAACGGTTCATGCCCGGCTCATATTACGTCCCTTTTTCCCTGCTGTATGCCGCCGGCGCCGCGCTGGCCGGCCCGGCCGGCGGCTGGAATCTGGCTTCCTTCATCTCCATCTGGCTGACCTTGCTCTTCACCTGGCTGCTGGCCCGCCGCTTTACCGGCAATTGGCGGATCGCCGCCCTGGCCGCCCTGGCGGGCATGTGCCTGCCATTCCGCTGGATCAACCTGTTCGGCGGCAGCCCGGCCGGATTTGCCATGGCCTGGCCGCCGCCCATCGGGCTGGGTATTGACCTGGCGGTGCGGAAACGCCGCGCCGCCGGCGGATTACTGGCCGGCGCCGGCGTGCTGCTGGCCTGCTGGTGCGACACACACGTGTTTTTTTTCAGTGTGCTGGCCATTCCCGTATGGTGCCTGACCGCCCTG
>JAXGSX010000375.1:0-3074 GCA_040775225.1 Kiritimatiellia bacterium
AGGCGGGTTGTCAGCCGGATATCGCCGAGCATTCAGCCGTCCGGTTCGCGGCCGTGGCGCGCGCCCGTGAAAGCTTGCCCCGGACCTTGTCGGGATTCCAGACGCTCTTGCGGTCGCATGACGGCTGGCCGCATTCGGTCTGCCGCAACGCCACGGCCTTTTCAACCTTGGCCCTGACGCAAGACCGCCCGGCCGCCCTGCATCTGGCCGATCGGCCGCCCTGCCGGAATGAATATCACGCATATCCTGTACGCTGAACCGCCGCCGCATCCCTATGAAAACGAATGCCCCTGCCTTTATTCCCGCATTACTGAAACCTCTGCACGCCGAACCGATTATCTGGCGGCGGCAGCGTCCGGCTGCCGGTGAAATCAGCCTGGCGGCAGGCGTAAACCTGCAGGCGGATGAGTTTCCCGAAGACGCGCTTGAATCGGCTTATGCCGATTTCGGCCTTTTTCTGCAGGCGGCCGGCATCGTCCGCACGCAGCCAGGGCCTGCGCCCGCCGGCGTCCGCCCGGCCGCCATCCGCCTGCGGCGCGGGCCGGTGGCCGGCCCCGAATCATATTGCCTGGAAGTATCCGGCGCGGAGTGCGTGATTACGGCGGAGGAGCCGGAAGGCATCCGGCGGGCATTGATTTTCGTTGAGGATGAGATGCAGCGGCGCGGCGCGCCGGTGTTGCCTCGGGGCGTCATCACCCGCCGGCCATTTTTAAAAACCCGGATGCACCTGGGGCATATCGCCCTGATGCGGGCCAATGGCCGGACGTCCGGCATGCCGGACGAGCTGCTGGACGGCATGCCGGACGAGTATCTCAACCGGGTGGCGCATGACGGCGCCAATGCCATCTGGACCACGCCGGCCTGGCTGGGTGATCATGGCCGGATGGGTCCCGCATGCGGCCGCGCCGCGGCGCCGTTTCTGGCCGCGGCGCGCCGGATGGTGGCGCGCTATGCCAGGTACGGCATCAAGGTTTACCTGCTGGGAATTGTGCCGGAAGCCTTGCCTGCCGGTGACCCGCTTTTGAAAAAATATTCGGAATTGCGCGGGCATGCCCTGTTTGACCTGGTCAATTTCTGCACCTCGTCGGCCGCCGGCCGCAAGTTGCTCGCGCAGGCCATGGAGCGCCTGTTCCGCGACATCCCGGGATTGGGCGGGTTTGTCAATATCTGCGTGGGAGAACGGCCGTCGCATTGTTATTCCGGAAGCGCATTTAACAACAATTGCCCGCGCTGCTCCCGCCGCGCCCCGCACGCGGTGCTGGCCGACACTCTCTCCGCCATGGCGCGCGGCATGCGCAAGGCTGCGCCGGAGGCCGAATTAATCGCCTGGCCCTACATGCAGAATGTGGGATGGGGCGAGAAGTTGATGATTGACGCCGCCGGGCGGGCGCCGCCGGGCGTAACGCTGATGCACAATTTCGAAAATGGCGGCCAGGCGCGCCAGCTTGGTAAAATGCGGCGGGCGGACGATTACTGGCTTTCCTATGCCGGCCCGGCCGGCTTGTTCGTTAACTGCGCCCGCGCGGCGCGCCGCGCCGGCACGCGCATTTACGCCAAGGCGATGGTGGCGGGTTCGCACGAGCTGGCCAGCGTGCCGTGCATTCCGGCGCCGGGGCTGGTTTACCGCAAAATCGCCGCCATGCGCAAGATGGGAGTTTCCGGCATCCTGGCCAACTGGGGATCCAGCAACGATCCGTCCCTGATGCAGCGTGCGGCGGGCGACCTGGCGTTTGAGCCATTTCCCCGGTCGGAACGGGAATTTCTTGTCCGGCACGCCCAACGCGATTGGCAGGAGCATGCCGGGCAGGTGGCGCGCGCCTGGCAATGGTTTGACAGGGCGTATCAAAATTACCCCCTGACCATCGGCTTCAGTTATTACGGGCCCATGCATAATGGCGCGGCATGGGAATTGATCCTGATCCCGCGCAATATCCACCTGCCGCGCAGTTGGCGGCCCGATCCGCCGGTCGGCGATCGGATCGGAGATTGCACCGGCTACCATACCCTGGCTGAAATCGTCACGCTTTGCACGCGCATGCGCGATGACTGGGGGCGGGGAGTCAGACTGCTGGCGCCGCTGATCCCGCGCTGCCGGAATAATCGCGCGCGGCTGGCGGAAATCGCCCTGGCCCAGGCTTTGGAGTTGCATTTTATCAGCGGTGTCAATATCCTGAAATTTTATGAATTGCGCGAGCAACTGGCTTGTGCACGGGGTAAAAGCGCCGCGGACACCCTGGCGGCCATGCGCGCGATTGTCAGGGAAGAATTGTCGGCTAACCGCCGGCTGTTGCCGCTGGCGTCGGCCTGGCCGCGCCTGGGCTATACCCCCGAAGCGGGCATCTACAAGTATAATCCGGCGCTGATCCGCAAACGCATGGCTTCCTTGCGGCGACTGCTGCGCGTCGAATTCCCGGCGGTAGCGGCGCGCTTGCGCGCCGGACAAAGCCCCTGGCCGGCATGCGCCGGGAGCAAGATTTGCCGCGCGGGACGGATCGCTTCCCCGCCGGCCGGCAGCCCGGCGAAAATTGACTGGGCGGCCGTGCCGTCCGCCGGCGTTTTTGCCGGCCCGCGCGCCAGGCGGACCGGCCGTGCGACGCAATGGCAGGCGGCGTATGACGGCCGGGCGCTGTATTTCAATTTCATCTGCCGCGAGCCGCGGATGGACCAATTGGCGATGCGCGGCCGGGACAAGGAGGGCTTCAGCAGCGACGACCGGATTTGGATCAATATCGAGACCAGCCAATTCGAACCGATGCGCCGGTTCATCGTCAATCCCCGCGGCGCCCGCGATTTTCTGCTTTCGCGCGGGATGAATGTCAATCCGCCCAAGGGGTACGCCGAGCCTTATGCCTACCGGCGGCAAGAGCGCTTTTTTCGGTGGTCCGTCCGGACGGAAATCCTGGAAGGGGCTTGGCGGGCGGAAGTTAGAATTCCCTTTTGCATGCTGGGAGGGGAGGAACTCCCGCCGCGGGCGTTGTCCATCAACGTCGGGCGCGACGCCGGTCCGGCGGCGGAACGGGAATTGTCGGCCTGGGTCAGCGTTCCGCCCGGCAGCCGCCGGGCGGCGTATGGCC
>JAXGSX010000376.1:0-3067 GCA_040775225.1 Kiritimatiellia bacterium
AAGGACAAAACCTGGCCGCCCCTGCGCCGCTTTATCCAGGACCTGGTCTGGATGCAGGCGACGGCGGACAAGTACACCCAGTATTTGAAATTCGCCGGCCAGAATACGCACATGATCGGCGTCTGGCAATATAACCGGATGAATACCGGACTGGTGCGCGACTTCGATCTGCCGACTTCCCGGATCGTGCCGTGCCTGAAACGGGTCATGGCGCGAACGTTCGATGCGAACGGCATTCAATTCGGCGCTTCGGTGCAGTTGATGAAATTTGACGATATCGCCACCTTGGCCAACAACGCCCAGGTGGCGCAGGGCGCCGACACCGTCTGGGCCGTCAATTCCAAGGGCGAACAACTCCCGCCGATGGGCGCCAAGCGCGAATGCATCAACTGGGTGCATCCGCTGGTGCAAGAAAGATTTTACGGCCTGATCGGCGAACTGGCCGATATCTTCGATCTGCCGAATTTCACCGGGGTGCACCTGATGATCGGGACGCCCGACCTGCTTTACCCTTACAAGGGCGGCAACGCCTTTACGGAAGCGTTGAACGTTTACGACGATTACTCCTTCGCCGCGTTCGCGAGGGATACCGGTATTAAACTGCCGTTCGACGACAGCGGACCAGGCCGGTTCGCGCGTCGCGCGGCCTATCTGTCCGACCCGGCGCACAAGGCCGCCTTCCGCGCCTGGCGCTGCCGGGCCGCGTTCGATCTGGTGGATGGCGCGCGCAAAGTCCTGCAGGAGCGCCGCGGCGACCTGGGTGTGATGTGCGGTATCATGGGCGTCAATCCGGTCTCCATGGAGTACTGGGACGGCACGGACTTGTCGTTCCATGAATTCATGCGGGGCTTCAGCATTGATCCGGCCTTGTTCGACCGGTCGTCCGGCATCTGGCTGGGGCAAGGGTTGATGAGCTGGTCGCTTTACGGCACAAGTTACGGCGGACGCAGCAGCCACCGCAACGCGAACATCTGGCGCAAGGCCGCGGACCCCGCCGTTTACAATGTATTCAACCAAGGCGATGCCCGTTATGCGTTTATCATGGTCAACCAGGCGGAAATTTCCGTGTCGGCCCCGGGCCATAAGGCCAAGGGCACGTCCGGCGGCGAACTGGTGATGGGGGACTGGGTGCTGGAGCGCTACAAAATCCGCGCCAACGGCCAGCCGTCCGGCGCCAGCGCCCGGGAAACATTCATCCAGGCGTTAATCACCGCCGAGCCCGACCGGCTGCTTTACGGATTCTCCGACATTAACCTGCCGATCGGCCACGAACAGGAATTGCGCGAATTCGCCCGCGTCTTCACCGCCCTGCCGCGCGGGCGGTTTATGCCGGTGCTGGAAACCGGCCTGCTGAGTAACCTGGCGATCCGCATCCTGCGCCAGCCGGAATCAACATGTTTTTACGCGGCCAATCCCACGCCGCTGCGATTCAACGCCGTCCTGGAAATCATTTCCGATCAACCGGTGCTGCCCCTGGCCGGCGGCGAAGCCATGCAAATCTCCGCCGGCAGCGGTTCGCAAAAAATCATGGCCTTGGAATTGCCGCCGTTCGGACTGGCGGCCGGCAAGGCCGAAAGTCCGAACCTGGAAATCGTCTCTTATAAAATCGAAAAGCCGCCGGAATCGGAACTGGCGTATTTCACGGATATCCGGAAGGAGATCGGGGAGTTGCTGGCCGACCGGAGTCTGGCCGGCATGCTGGATCAGGCTGACCGGGAATATTTCGATGTCCGGATGGCCGCACTGGACCAGGCGCTGGCCGGGCATGCATACGGCCAAGCCTATGCGATTTTGACCCAGCACCGGTTCTGGCGGATATACCGCGAGGATTTGCATAACCGCAACCTGCCGACCGATACGGGGATGTTCCTTACCGACGGCTGGCAGGTGTCAAAAATCATCGAACACAAGGGTTCGGTCAGCAATGCGCCCTGGGTCGGCCTGGATCAGGATGCCGGCTGGTGCCCCATCCCGGCCGACGATCCGACTTCCGGGCGGATCGGCGTGCATGCAGTTTATCCGCCCGGCCATGGCGACGGCATTATTTACCTCGCAAACCGCCTTAAGGTGCATCTCCCTGGGAAGTATTCTTTACGGCTGGGCCATGACGGCGGCGCCCGCCTGTTTTGGGATGGGCAGCCCATCGCCTGCGATCCGAAGTCACGCCCGCCCATCACGCCCGATCGGACACAGGCGGATATGAATCTAGCGGAAGGCGAGCATGAACTCGTTATAGCTTTCGATTTAAACAACGGCAATGCCTGGGGCATCCGGTGCCGGTTCGCCAAGGCGGACGGACAGCCGATCCGCGTTGTGGATTTTCCGGCGCCGACCATGGGGAATTAACAGTGATCAGTATCAAAATAGCAGAAGGAGATGAGTGATGAAGGCGAAGATTTTTTTCAGTTGCTGTCTGATGGTTGCCGCGGCAATGGGACAGGTCAGCCACGTCGTGCCGCCGGATACTGCGGTCGTGAATCCAACCAGCCCGTTTAATTCATGGGAGACCGCCGCCACCAATATTCAGGAGGCGGTCACTGCTGCCGCCGGGCAGGGGTGGACCAATGTCTGGGTGTCCAACGGCACATATATCCTGACCAGCCAGGTGGAAATTGCCGCGGCCATGACCGTCCGCAGTTGGCATGACGGCGCGATGGACCGCGCGGGCACAATCGTGGACGGTAATTATCCGGCCGTCACCAACCGTTGTTTTTACATTAATCACACATCCGCTGTGTTACAGGGATTCACAATCACCAACGGATGCATCACTGTTTATCCTGGAGCTGGCGGCGGTGTGTATCTGGCCAATGGGTTGTTGCATAATTGCACTGTCGGTGGCAACCATGCCGGCCTTGACAACACGGTTTCCGGTTTGGGCGGAGGCGTTTACGCGCTGGGGGGCGTTGTTTCCAATTGCTCGATCTTCAATAATACGGTTGTGACCAATGGAACGCTCGGTCATTTTGGCGGCGGCATTTACGCCCTGAATGACGCGCTGGTAAGCGACACCGTCATTTACAGCAACATCGGCCGCTTAAGCGGCGGGTTTTACCTGGAAGACAAT
>JAXGSX010000377.1:0-3051 GCA_040775225.1 Kiritimatiellia bacterium
GACAAGGATGCGCGCTTGCCACGCGTAGCGCGTGGGCGCGAAGGATGACGCTGTATTCATATATCCCGCTGTTGCGGGACAAGCCGCAAATTTATCCCGCAGAGCGGGATTTATCCCACCCGGCGGGATCCTTCGCAACAAAGCAGATGCGACATCCCGGCCTCACCCGGAGGGCGCTCTTTTTTTTAATAAAACGGGTTGTACTATTGGTGACTATTTAATAAATCGTAAATGGTTGTTTTACACATCATTATGTCATAAAAAACACAATCCCGTCACGGATTCAGGTGTGTGTTTATCCGGCAATTGCCGGCCGCCAGGAAAATAAATACTAGAATACGGGACTGACCCCCGTGTCCCTGAGGGCGTTGCCCTGGGCTGGTATGTTGCGCCCCTGCGGGGCGGCCGTTCGGTTCCCAGGCAAACACGCCAAAGCCGCTCACTCCCACTGCCGCGGCTGGCCGGTGGCGGCAATCACGCTGTTCCACATCGGCCGGGCGGGATTGAGATTGCGCTTCTGGGCCACCGCCATGGCAATCGGCACGTGGATGAAAAATCCGGACCAGTGCCCCACCAGCATGTCGGTTTTGCCGGCCAGGGCCGCATGCACCGCCTGCCGCGCGAACTGGTCGCACAACAGACTGTCTTCGGCGTCGGCCGGCACGCTGCGGATGAAATAGCCCGGCTCCATGTATTTCATGTTGACGGGTATTTTCTGCGCACGGAAATATTCCAGAATCCGGTCCCGCAGGAATGTCCCAATATCCTGGTGCAGCTTGTTGCCGGAGGCGTCGAAGGCCGCCGGCCCGGCTGCCAGCAGGTCCTGCCCGGCGCCTTCCGCGACCACGATCACGGCATGCTGGCGCATCTGGATGCGGCGACGCAGCACGTTTAAAAAGCCCTTTTCGCCCTCCAGCCGGAATGGCACTTCGGGAATGATGGTAAAATTGACTTCCTGGCTGGCCAGCGTCGCGCCGGCGGCGATGAAGCCGGCATCGCGTCCCATCAGTTTCACCAGACCAATGCCGTTCGGCGCGCCTTTGGCCTCGTTATGCGCGCAGGCCAGCACTTCGCGCGCTTTCTCGATTGCCGTGAAGTAGCCGAAACTCTGGCGGACGTAGCAGATATCGTTGTCAATCGTCTTGGGCACGCCGACCACCGCCAGCGGCAAACCGCGTTTGCGCGCTTCCACGGCAATGCCGTGCGCGCCGCGCTGCGTGCCGTCGCCGCCGACGCACAGCAGGATGTTGATTTTTTCACGTTCCAGGAAATCCACCATGATCCCGATCGGTTGCTGCCCGCGGGATGACCCCAGCGCCGTGCCGCCGTCGGTATGGATGTCATCCACGAAATCCGTGGTCAACTTTACCGGCGGCAGCCCGGTCTCAGGATTGAGCCCCTGGTAGCCGTACCGGATGCCCAGCACGTCCGGCACGCCGTAATTATGGTGCAACTCCAAAAAGGCCGACCGGATGACGTTGTTCAATCCCGGGCAGAGTCCGCCGCAGGTGACAATCGCCGCCCGCGTGCGCGCCGGTTCGAAAAAGATTCTGGCGCGCGGCCCGGCCTTCTCAAACAGCAAGTCCGGATCGTCATGGCCGGTGTTTATCTCGGCCTGGAACCGGACGCGCGCGGCCTCCGGGACAAAACTGCATATGCTTTCATTGCAATCTACAGCCAGATGCAACGGCGAAGCATGCATCGGCTCGCCTAATACGGTTATTTCTGTATTCTGATTCATCGTCAACCATCTCCTTGTTTAAGCCGGGCGATAACGGCATCCGCCACCTGCGCGGTGGTTGCCGTGCCGCCCAGGTCCGGCGTGCGGACCCGGCGCTCCGCCAGGACGCCGCCCATGGCCGCCATCAAACTATCCGCCATGCCTTGTTCCGCAAGATGTTCCAGCATCAGGGCCGTGGACCACAGGGCGCCGATGGGATTGGCGATGCCTTTGCCGGCAATGTCCGGCGCGGAACCGTGCACCGGCTCGAACATGCTGGGATATTTTTTCTCCGGATTGATGTTGGCGGAGGGCGAAATGCCGATGCCACCCAGCATGGCCGACCCTAAATCCGTCAGGATGTCGCCGAACAGGTTGCTGGCCACCACCACCCGCAGCGTCTGCGGTTTGAGGATAAAGAGTCCGGCCAGCGCGTCCACATGGACGCAGCGGCCGTGGATGCCGGGGTAGCCGGCCTGGATTTCCTTGAAGATGCCATCCCAGAACACCATGGAATGGTTGAGGGCATTGGACTTGGTGGCGCTGACGACATCCGTCCAGCCGCGGCGCCGGGTGTAATCAAAAGCATAGCGGATGATGCGGGCGGTGCCGTGCCGGCTGAAATGCGCCTCCTGCACCACGGACGGCCCCTTGACCGGATCGTCGTAGGCATGGCCGCGGCCGCAATATTCGCCCTCGGTATTCTCGCGGATGACCACAAAATCAATATCGCGGTTGGATTTGACCTTCAGTGGGGAATCCAGCCCTTCCAGCAGTTTCACCGGGCGGAAATTGACATACTGGTCGAATTGCTGGCGGATAGGCAGCAGTAATTGCAGCGAAATGTGGTCCGGCACGCCGGGGAAGCCCACCGCGCCCAGCAGGATGGCGTCGCAGTCAGCCAGGATTTTCAAGCCGTCATCCGGCAGCATGCGGCCGTGCTCCAGGTAATACCCGCAGCCCCATGGCATGGTGTCCATCTTAAAGCGCACTCCGCCGTGCTTGTCCGCCAGGTGTTCCAACACCCGCCGGGCCTCGCGGATGACTTCCACCCCGATGCCGTCGCCGGGAATCAATTTTAAATGAATTTGCCGCATGATATCAGATCCGTTCCCTTCCCAGACTTTCCAGGCCGCGCGACATGCCCGGCCATGTCAGTCAAAGATACATTTCCAGCGTGTTTTTATCAAGCAAACGTTGGCCCGGGCGGTGCGGGCAACCGGGCGGACCATTGCATCATCCATGGAAATAAGATTGACTCAGCGGGATATTTCTGCCAATTTAACCAGTGTAGTGAGACGTACTGCGGGAGTAATTCAGTGGTAGAATGC
>JAXGSX010000378.1:0-3040 GCA_040775225.1 Kiritimatiellia bacterium
CATCGGTCAGACGTTTTTACGCGAAAATGATTGCGCGCCGGCGCGGGAATATTTCGACCGGGCTGACGCCCTGTCCGATGATGCGGCCCAGCGGGCGGCGGCGCAGTTTGCCCGCGCCCAATCGTTCCTGCAGGAGCGGCATTATGCGGCGGCGCTCGCGGAATACGCCAAGCTGGACACCACCAACGGCGTGCCGGAACTGATCATGCTGGAAGCCCGCGCGCATGCCGCCGGCATCAGGTTGCTCCCGCTGGTGCGCGCCGAACATCCCCGGCTGTTTTTCAACAGCGACACCTGGCCGGCAATCCGGGCGCGCGCGCTGGGCAGCCAAAAGGAAGCATTTGATAAAATGCGGCAGGATATCAAGGCCGTGGCGCTTTCCGACATCACCACGGCGGATTGGGGCATGCACGCCATGCAGGCAGCCTTCATCGGCCGGGTGACGGGCGATGAGCCCGTTTTTGATAAAACCCGCAAAATGCTGCGCGCCACCCTGGATGAATGGATGCGCGGCGGGGGCGACAACCGCGCTTACAGCCGCATTGCATTTGCCGCCGCCCTGGACTGGGTCTGGAATGATCTGACGCCCGCGGAACGCCTGGACTTGACCCGCGATTTTCTCCGCTACACCGCCGGCATTTATACCGGCGAAAAACTCCGCGGCCATCTGCATAAAGTCGGTTTTTATTACCTGCGCAACATGTTTTTCTATGCCGGGCTCGCGGCGTTGGACGGTAATTTAAGCGACATCGAGATGGCGCGGGCCGTTAGTTCCCTGGGACAGGGATTCGTCCATCAATGGGAATTATGGAACAAGCAGCCGGAATTCGCCCTGGATGACGGCGGCACGGGGGCGTTTGCCGTGGGCCGCCTGGGCTACGAATATGCCGAGACGCCGACCCCCGTCTGGACTTATCTGCATTGCATGCAGTCCGCCTGGGATGAACAGGTTCCCGCCGCCTGGGCCTACCTGGGGATTACCCCGCATCATGTCCTGCGCAATATCCTGGGCATTACGCCGGCAGGATTCAAGCAGTTCGGGTTCAGCAAGGACTGGCACAAGCGCGGCGGCACCATCCGCGCCGATTTGTTGTTCGATCATCTGGGGCAGTTCATCCATTTCTTCGGCCAAACGCATCCGCAGGAAGCCGGGATCGCGCGTTACCTGCGCGGCCGGCTGGCCGGGGAATACCGGCCGGCTTCGGGGCAATTTCCCGTCTTGGAGTTTATGCTGAATACGGAAGATGCTCCGCCTGCCGGCATCCCCGCCGGCATGCCCCTGGCGCGTAATTTCGAAGGACGCGGCGTCATCCTGATGTCGTCGGGTTTCGGTTCCAACGACACCTTCATCCTGTTTTCTTCCGGCGGCGGAAAATATTTCGGCGGGCATCACGATGCGGGGCATTTTTCAATCTATCGCAATGGATTCCTGGCGCTGGACACCGGCAGCCGCGCGCATTCCTATGCCAGGGTGTCGGATGGCCCGACGTTTTATTTTGCGCAGACCATAGCGCATAACTGCGTGTTGGTGCGCAACCCGGCGCGCCAGGTGAAGTGGGAAGGCGAAATGCTGGAGCATACCGGCGGCCAGGACCTCGGCCGCGAATTCGCCCGGGTGCTGGCGTTCGAATCGCGGCCGGAGTATGCCTGCGCGGCGGCGGATTTAACCCCGACCTACAACACCAATGAATGCCGGCAGAATATCCGGCAGTTTGTGTTCCTGCCGCCGCAGCATATCGTGGTGTTCGACCGGGTAACTGCCGCCCGGAAGGAATTTGTCAAGACCTGGCTGCTGCATACCGCCAACGAACCGGCCATCAACGGCAGGGAGTTTGCCGCCGCGCAGGACCAGGGCCGGATATCCTGCCGGACGCTGTATCCGTCTGACGCGGTTTTGGAAAAAATCGGCGGACCGGGCCGGGAATTCTGGGCTTCCGGCCGCAATTGGGGCCTGCCGGAAAACTCGCCTTATCTCAAGGACCTGGGCATGCAATCGGCCGATGACGTGCCGGAGTTCCAGGGCCGCTGGCGGGTCGAAGTCCGTCCGGGCGCCAGCCGTGAAACCGACTGGTTCCTGCACCTTCTGGAAACGGCGGACAAGAATGCCGGCGCCATGGTCGCCAGTGAATTGGAGGAAACCGATGACAAATTGGCCGTCACTTTCCGATCGGGAGAGCGTGAATATAAAGTCAGTTTCAATAAATCCGGCCCGGTGGCCGGACATCTGCGCATATCCGACAGCAAAACCACGAAAGTTGACCGCGATTTTGCCGTGAATGTAATGCCGCAGTCCGGCATGGCGCTGGAAGGTCAGCCGGTTTGGGGCACGGAACATGCCGCGGCGTTGGCGCTGGAAAAAATGGAAAGGCCGTACCTGTTGCAGGAATTGCAATTCAATCCAAGGGCGGAAGCGGCAATTGCGCTGAACTCCGTGTGCGCGGCCGGCGGCGTCCCGGCGGATAATCCGGACACCGCCCACGCCGGACTACTGGCCGAACTGTCGGCGCCGCAGGCGCTGGTTTGCCGTCTGGCCGTCCGGGCGCTGGGCAATGCCGGCAGCGCCGCGGCAATTCCCGTGCTGGGCAAACTTCTGGCGGACGACCGGCCCGGAGTCAGCGCCGCGGCCTGTGCGGCGCTGGGAGCCATCGGCCGTTCGATGCAGGACGCCGATTCCATTAAAATGCTTGTCGGAATGCTCGCGTCCGAACCGGCCCAGTTGCGCATGCGGGCGGCCGACAATCTTGGCGCAACGGGATCAGCCGCGGCCGTTCCATCCCTGGCCGGCGTGTTGCGGGATGATCCGGACCATCAAGTACGCGCGGCGGCCGCCGCCGCGCTTGGCAATATCAGGAGCGGGGATTCGGTGGCGGCGCTGATGCAGGCGTTGCGCGATCCGGATTGGCGGGTGCGCCGGCAGGCGGCGGCGGCTTTGGCGGACATCGGCGCCCCGGCCATTCCATCCCTGGTTTCAGCGCTGGCCGCGCCGGAGGAATCGGTGCAAGCCATGGCCGTGGATGCCTTGCGCGGGATAGGCGCACCC
>JAXGSX010000379.1:0-3015 GCA_040775225.1 Kiritimatiellia bacterium
ACTGAAACCCTGCTTGAACTTGTAGATGCCCGTAACCGGCGGGCGCAAAATGGCGGTCCACCGCGCCGAATAGTTGTCCGTACGGACAAAAGGATCGGAAACCCAAAGCCAGTTGAAATTAATCGCGGCATCCACCCTCGTCCCCGTCGGTCTGCCCCGCAAATGGGAATTATCGAAATACTCGGCATAAAACCCGGGCTGCTTGCGATCTCCCGCACATGGCGTCAAAAGCTCGCCCGCAAACGGCATGTATTCATCCGGGCGGCAGTAACGCCATTTGACCGGACGGATCAAAACGCCCCGGGGATGATATTTCAGCATGCCGGCGGCCGGTGAAATCGCCGGGCGGACGGGCGTGCCGCTGTAATGCCCGAACAGGCATTCGTGGGCGTTATTGCCGATCACGGCGACGGAGCGGACGCTTTTGGGATCAAACGGCAGCAGGGGCCGACCACTAACCGGCGCGTTTTTCAGAAGCACGATGGACTCGCGTGCGGCGCGCAATGCCAGTTGCGCATGCCGGCGGCAGCCAATGCGCGCGCGCGGGATTTTGGAATAGGGCACGCGCCCGGGCGGATCGAACACTCCCAGGTGAAACATCACGCGCAGTATCCGGGCGCAGGCTTCGTCCAGGCGTATTTGCGCAACCTTGCCGCTTTTTACATTTTCCCCTTGATTTTCAGGGAACAACATGTCATGGCCGACCTCCACATCCAGACCGGCGTTAATGGCCGCCGCCGCGGCCGCCGCATCGGACTTGACATAATGATGACGATCGAACATGCGCTTGACGCCGCCGGAATCGGAAACGATGTAGCCGTCAAATCCCCATTCCCTGCGCGCGATTTCAGCCAGCAGCCTGCGGCTGGCATGGCACGGCGTGCCGTTAATGGCGTTATAGGCGGCCATGATCGATTTAGCTCCGGCCTCCGCCGCGCAAGCGCGGAAACCCGGCAGGTAATATTCGCGCAAGGCGCGTTCGGAAACACGGGCATTGCATTCAAACCGGTTATGCTCTTCGTTGTTCATGGCGAAATGCTTGGGCGTGGCCACCGCCTTGAGATAAAACGGATCATCGCCCTGCAGGCCGCGGACGAAGGCCGCTCCCATCCGGGCGGTCAGGCACGGGTCCTCGCCGTAGGTTTCCTGGGTGCGTCCCCAGCGCGGATCGCGCGCCATATTAACCACCGGCGAGAAAAAAGCGTAGCAATGCCCCAGCTTGTATTTAGTCGCTTCATCCAGTGAATTGACCATGGCGCGCGCCTCATCCGAGATAGCCGTTGCAATCTTCAACATCAAATCATCGTTAAACATGGCGGCCAAGGCGATGGCCTGGGGAAATACCGTGGCCGGGCCAGGGCGCAGAATGCCGTGTAAGGCCTCGTTTTCCATGTGAATCGGCGGGATGCCCAGCCGGGGCACTCCGGCGGTTTTGACGTTCAAGAAGCCCAGCTTGTCACGCAGCGTCAACCGCCGCATCAGATCGGCCAGCCGCTGCTCGCGGGGCAAACTGTGGTTCCGGAAGTCATATTGACTGGACAAGGCCGTCGGTTTTCGTTTGGTCATGATAATCCCTGGCGCTTATAGACAAGTTCCGGCAGGCGAAGGCTGGAAGCCTTCACTACAAACGGAGCCCCCCAACCGCGTCCCCGCGTCCTTCTTCGCCTCCCGCGTCCCGCATCATTCCACACCGGTCACTCCCCAACACTCCAGGGATAGACAATCCGCGTCAATTCCCCGCCCTGGCGCGCCGCCTCCGCGGCGTCAACCCCGGGGAGAGTCATCCGCACCCACTCGCGCAGGCTTATCGGCGAGGGCCCGCCCGCGCGGACCGCCTGGATTAAGGCGTCCCGCATGGCATAATCCGGGCCGCGTGCGCGGCCGTAAGCCACCAGTCCCGGTTCATAGGACATATTTTTTCGCTATCCGCGCTGCCCGTGCAGATTCCGCCCGGACAAATCAGGCAATCCGATATCACGCACCATATTCCCTGGAATTTCGTTCACGGTCAACGGCGGGCGATTAAGCCGCCGGCGCAGCCGTTTAATAATCCCCACCATTCCGAATGCCCGGGCGCGCGCCTGATACAATGCCAGGCGGGTTAATGCGCGCTGAGAGGCATAGCCCTTTTCCGGCAGCGCCAGATGCAGGAGCAGCGCCATATCCAGCAACTCACCTAATTCACCCATATCCGGCGCCTTATTTCGCTTAATCAGATCCCATGCTTCATTCAGGCGGGGAGGGAAGAAGGCCAACTCATAACAGGCTTGTAGTTTTTCACGTTCCGTCATGACTTGCACCCCATATCAGCATGTCGTCTTTCAAATTCTTTAAATTTTCAAGCACAACCGCATCCTGGTTGAACGGAGACGGCAACAACCGCGCGCCCGCCTCTATTTTCGCATAATCAACGGGATGTTGAGTCAAAATGTATTGCACATCAGCCCGATCACCCGCGTCATAACGCACCAACTTGCTGGCAATCAACGCGGGGATGGAAACGGTTTTAACGATGAGATGTTTGCCTTGCCAAAGGATAATATCCGAATCGTCCGCCGGCTTGGGCAGACACAAACGCAGCGCTGAAATCCACTCGATATGATCATCAGCCGAATCATATTCCGGATTGACCGGCAAACAGGCCAATGCGGCAGCCTCCCGAAAATCACGCTCATTCACATGGCAATATGGCGCCGCAATATCAATGTCAAGGCTGGTTCGACCAGGCTCGTCCAACAGAATAAATGCTCCGCTGCCGTAAATATAAATAACGGCATCATCGTGCAATGCCGCGTCCATCCGTTCCAAGTAGCTCACCAATTGGCTTTTATCCATAATACTTTGTTATTCCCATGCACGAATATCAGCGAATATCAGCATCACCATTAAATCTTTTTTGCATTCTAATGAACTTGGCGCTGCCTGGCAATTATTTTGTGATTTCATGAATTGAGCCAATTTCAAAAGTCCCCCGGCGGGCTTGTTCCACCTGAGGCGGACAAGCCCGCCGGAGAC
>JAXGSX010000380.1:0-2999 GCA_040775225.1 Kiritimatiellia bacterium
AGGGCGGAGCGCGCCATCACCCCAGGCGCGCCGGCATGTCGCGGCCGAGATAATGCTCGCAGTAGCGGTCATACAGGCAGCGGGCGGAGGGAAACATGGAATACGGACTCAAAAAGTGCGGCGCTTCGAAAGTGATGAATTTCTTAACGAATGGCGCCTGCACATCCAGCTTGAATTTCAACTTCACCCAGGCAATGGGCGGGAAGCGCCAGGGCATGTCCCGGTCAAACGTTTCGACATTGCCCCAGAACTCGACCTTGAACCGCGCGCAGACTTCCGCCGTGGCTTCCACAAACGCCTTTAAATCCTTGAAATGGCAATGGCCGTCCATGAAGGCGGCATAGTCAATCCCGCCGCCGGTCTCCTCGAACATGTACTCCAGGTAACGCGCATGCTGAACGGGATTCAGCGGGTGCGTCCCCGCGCCGACGCAGGCGCCGTGGTATTTTTCGGCCGCATAACGCGGCGAGATCAGGATCGGCTTGCCGGCGTCGAGTTGCTTGATATGCGCGATCAGGGGTTTCCAGATTTTCGGCATGTTATAGCGCTCATCGCCCTCGTGGCTCATGTACCAGCCGTGAAACGACGGATGATGGCGGTAGCGCGCCCAGGCTTCGTCCAAAAACGGCCGGCAGGCATCCACTTCCGCCTGCCAGTCGTTGCGATACCAATGGTCGAAGGTATCGTAAGTGCCCATGAATATCTTCATGTTGCGCGCATCGGCCAGCGTGAAAAACAACTCCGCCGGATCGTCATGCACCAAGGGCTTTTGCGCAACTTTTGACGGGTAAACGGCCTGCTGCATGGTCATGCACCGGATGATTACGAGCGTATCCATGCCCATGCCGGCCATGACATCGAACTGGGCGGTCCACTCCTTCGGCCCCCAGTTCTGCGCAGGAATGTCGCCGGGGAGCGCGTCCAGAAACGTGCCCGTGATTAATTTTATTCTCACGTTCCGGCCTTACGCTTCAAGTGCAGCGCCAAATCACGATCCGCGGCATCGAATTCCATGACGCGCCGTGCGCTGTATATTTCCACGGGATAAGTGACGGCCGGCCGCAGCAAAATCCCGGCATCGGACAATTCAGCCATCAGCACCCCGCCTTTTTCCAACCCCAAATTTCGCCGCAGCCCCTGCGGCAGAGTCAAACTGCCGCGCGCATTAACATGGATGGTTGTCGTCATCTTATACCTCTATACCGTTTTACTGAAATACTGAATTCCCGCAAAACAACATATCAAAACCGCCCGATCCATGCATGCGCGGATGCAGCCCTTACGATTTTAACCGCCTCGGCTGCATACTGCCCGACGATGGTTTTTCCCGCCTGCTTTATGCGAGTTCAGGCGTCACACCGACACCTTCAACTGATCGCGGGTTTCCCACTCGCCTTTTTCGTCGCTGATGGTCACCCGCGCGGGATACAAAAGCCCCCAATCGCGCCGGCGCAGGTAGGAATCGAGCAGGGTTGCCAGATTGCAGTTAATCCTGCCGCGGAACCGCTCGCGGCCCCAGACCATGATCCGCACATCATCGGGATTGATGCCCATGTCCGGATGCAGCCAGAGGGTAAATTGCCTGACGTTCTTGGGCGTTACTTCGATCACGCCGTCATCCCGGATGAAGGCATCCACCGCTCCGCCGGGGATATGCTTGCGGCGGACTTTAAAAGTGATGTTGTTCCAATCGTCTTCCACCGCGTCCCGGCAATCCGACATGGTCATCATGTCGAACATGATGGTTTCCCGGCCCACGGCGTCAATTGTCACCCAGCGCGCGTGCGGCGAGTCGCTCAGATCGTGAAAGTCTGTATGGTTTTGAAATGCCGCGGCAGGGATTTTGTGCCGACGCCAGTCGCTCCAGGGAGTGAGACCGCGCGGAGTCACCGCAACCACGCGCGGGTAGAACGGATCGCGCCGCTTGTCGCGGCTCCACTTCAGCCATTCGTAAAGCGCGGGCCGGCCGTCCAGCAGCGGATGCCCGCCGGAATTTTCCCGGTAAAAATTCGGCACGCCGGCCTGATCCAGGCGCATTTTGGCGGCGCGGGCGAACTCAATGTCGGTCCCATGCCGGCGCCGGAACATGACCGCGTCATTGACGCCCTGTGATATCCACATGGTCGTTCCGGTCAGACAATGCCAATAGGCAAGGTCCCAGTGGCTGGACGAGCTGAACACGCTGGCAAACCGGTCGGCCAGCCGATGCGCCATGTGGTTGGCGCCCATGCCGCCCATGGAAGTGCCGCCCAGGATGACGTTATGCGGATCAATATTGTAAAAATATTCAAGCTCGGTGATCACATCCATCAGGTAGCGCTCGGCTTCCGGCAGATGCCAGCGCGCCCAGCTGCGGTTGTTTGGGGGCGCGGACGGGTAACAGACAATCCGCCCGCTGCCCTCCATGAGGTCGTTGACGTTGGTGCAATTGTAAAAATGCATCCCGCCATCGCCGGCGCCCTGGCCGCCCCCGTGGAGCATGATCGCCAGTCCGCAAGCCCGCGCCGGATCGTAATCCAACGGGACATAAACGGTTATGGGCTGTTCGGGATATTTGCCTGCTAAAGCCGGCGACTGGAATGGGCGGCTGAGCTGCCAGCCGGTTGCCACCCGGCCGGGGCGCGTCGGCTGCAACGCCGCCGCAATTTTCCCATAATCGGCGCCATCAAGGCTGACGGCCTCCAATTCCGGCCGCAACCGCGTTCGCTCCGCCTCAAGTTCAATTTTCAGGTATTGCTTGCTTTTCTCAATCAAACTGCCGTCAAATTCCATAATGTTGCCTCAATCATTTATGACGGACCAGAATATTCGGGGCAAAATTCACCCGGGAAGAAGCGCATACACCATCAATGCAAATAATACATGGCGCCCTGCGGCACAAACTCGTAGCAGCCCATGTCCGCCAGCCGGGTGAACCGGTCCAGCCGCGGACGCCCATCCAGATCGAATGCGCCGGGCATCCACGCCAGGTTTGTGCCGGCATGCATGCCGGGCGAGCC
>JAXGSX010000381.1:0-2986 GCA_040775225.1 Kiritimatiellia bacterium
GTTCCGGCTGCGCCTGCCATCCCGGCCGAAGGCGGTCGTCCCGGTTCCGGATGATCACGCCATCGAATGGCGCTGGGCGGAAGGATCTCTGGAATGTTCCACGCCGGCCGTGCCGATTCACCTTGCCGTGCGTGTGACTTTGTAGGAAGAAGCTCAAGATGAACCGACATTCCACTTACGTAAAACGCAACAAAAAGGATGAAATCATCATCGGCAACACCGCGCTGGAGCGCGTCATCAGCGTGCGCAACCGGCAATTGCGGACCGTGGCGTTCCGCAACCGGCTGACCGGCCGGAACTTCCCGGTCCAGTCGGATGAGTTCATCCTGGAATGCGGCGAACGCGGCCGGAAACTATCCAGCCGTGATTTCACGGTCGAGCGGACGGCGCTCCGGCCGGCAACCGCCGGCGCCCGGCTGGAAGTGTTGCTGAAAGGCAAGTCCGGCGCAACGGTCACGGTCATTTACGAGGCGTCAGCCCGCGAGCCGGTCATGCGCAAACGGCTCGCGGTGAACTCCGCCCTGCTGGTGCGCCGCATCGCCGTTGAGGCGTTTGTGCTGCATGGCCATGCCTTTTCGTTCGGCGGGTTCGGCCAGCCAATTTTCATTGACAATGAATTGTTCGGCGGCCTGGAGTACCCGGCCGGATACAACCTGGCGGACGCCGGTGGGCAGGTGTGTTTGCAGCACTTTCCCGGGCGGGCCGGAATTGTCGAGAGCAAAATCGCCGTCCTGGGCGCGGCAGCCGACCGTGAAAACGCGCGCGTACGCGATGCCTTCCTGGATTACATTGACCGGCGCCGGGCGCGGCCGGTCGGCTATTTCAGCCAGTTGGGCGAAGTCATGTGGCGTTATCCCGCGCGCCGGGCGCTGGAGGCCATGAGCTGCCCGGATGTGTTTAACGCCGCCCGCGCCGCCTTGATCCGCCGCGGCATTAAACTGGACAGCGTGTATTTCCACGGCGACCGCCAGACGTTCAATCCGCAGAGCCTGCTGGGTGAACTGCCGGTATCCCGGCAAAAGCCTTTCACTTTGCGCCGCCGCGTGCAATGGGCGCGGCAAAAGCTGGACGCCGGCGTGGTGATGCACCTCAACACCGGCGGGGGCCGGTCCTCGGCCGATCACGCCTGGCTGGCCCAGCATTGCGACATGATCAATTCGCGCTATTATTGTCTTGCCGATCCGCGGGTGATCGAAACGATCAAGGCCAACCTGGTGGCGCTGTTGCGCAAGTACGGCTTGAAGGGCTTTTCCTTCGATTGGCTGTGGTGGATTCGGGCATGGGAATGCGGCGCGCGCGGCCATCGCGGGCACATTGCGGGACGAAAATACGGACGCGAGGCCATCACCGACCGGTTCATCGAGTTGTGCCGGGCCTTGCGCGCCGCCAAGCCCGACATCATCCTGGAGGATCTGGAAGTCGAATTGAGCCCCTGGTGGCTGTTTTACGCCGATGCCCTGTGGTCGTATGCCGGCGAAGGCGACAAGATTCCCTTCGAGGAAATTGACGGCGCCATCCGGCACTGGGAATCGCGGCACATAGTGTTTCCCCTGTCAAGCATCTGGTATGCCACGCCGGAGCCGGAAGTGCCCTTCGGCCGGAATTACCCGGACGAACACATGCTGCATTATGTCCTGCTGCATTACCTGCGCGGCGGGCAAATGGAGGAATTTTATTTCAATTTTTCCCGGCTGGCGCCGCCGGCGATGGATCGCATTGCCGCGATCATCCGGTGGGCCAGGTCGCGCCGGAAAATCCTGCTGGCCAATTCAACGCCGATCCTGGGCGATCCGTTCCGGCAGGAGGTTTATGGATACGCGCATTTCCTGCCGGACAACCGCGGCGTCATCGGCATCCGCAACCCCGCCGCCTGGCGCAATGCCGCCGCGCGCCTGCGCCTCGACGAACACGCGCATTTTTACCGGCATGGCAAAGCGGTACGGGTGGAAGTGGTGTATCCCTATCGCCATAAATTGCCGGGGTTATACAATTACGGCGACACGCTGGAATATGACGTGCCGGGCGATGAAATCATTGTGCTGGAAACTTTTCCGGCCGGAAACAAGCTGCCGGCCGCGCCGGCCTCCGCGTCAAGCGGCGCCGCCCGCCCTGCCCTTCGCCCGGCGCCGCATTGCCGCCTGGTCCGCCGCCGCCGCGCGGTTTCATTCAACCTGCGCTGCGAGGTCCCGGCGGACGAATGCTGGGAATTGGTGGTGGGCGTCGAAGCCGTCATGCGGCGCCGGACTTCGCTCTCGGAGCAGATGCGCCTGACCAACCGGCGCCTGGCCGGGAAAGCGGCCGGCGCGGGAACGGCCCAGACGGGCGGGATCGAAGTGGAAACCGTCCGCGACGAATACGCCGCGCTGGCCGCCCGCTTCCTGCAGTCCGCCACGGAAGCCCTGGCCGGCGAGTTTCGTGTGAACGGCAAAGCGGCCGCCGGTACGATGGAAATTTTTACCGTGCCGCGCCATCGCGTGAATGACACTGGTTGCGTGGAAGCCGCGTGGCTGCCTTCGGGAATGATGCGGATTCAGAAGGTCGGGCCGCATCCGCGCCATGCCAATGTGCTGGTTCTGCCATGGCGCTTCCGCCTGCCGTTGCGCGGTGAAGTTAATGTGGCTTTCACCCTGCGGCGCGCGCCGAAAATTTTCGACGGCGTGCCGGCATCGCTCAAACTGAGCGCGCATATCAATGTGGGCCGCCGCCCAGCCGCACCTGTGCCGCCCCGCGCCGCCGCGGCATGCAAGCCGGACACTCTGCCGGAAATTGCCGGATCGGCCGGGCGGACCACGCTGACGCTGCAGAAACCAATTGCTGTTTTCGGCGATTAACCATGGAGAATCAGCCATGACCGATTCCATACAAATTTCGACCGGCGACGCGTTATATGACGGATTGCCGGGACTGGTTGCCGGTTTTCTGCGGCAGGATGTGTCGGAAATCCCGTTCGGCGGCAAGGTTGTGCGCGGCTATCGCAGCCCGGACA
>JAXGSX010000382.1:0-2958 GCA_040775225.1 Kiritimatiellia bacterium
CCGGACCGGCCGGGGCCGGCGGCCGCCATTGATTCGTGGGAACGCCCGGTGCTGGAGGCGGTTGCCGCCGCGGATGCGCCTCCCTTGCTTGACGGCAAGCTGGATGAAACGGCGTGGAAGCAAGCGCCCGCCAGTTTCCGGTTTTTAAGCATCAGCGCCGGCCCGGCGGCTTACCTGGGCATTCCCCTGGTGGATACGGCCGTGCAGGCGTGTTATGACAATCAAAACCTGTATTTGGGATTGCGCATGGCCGATCCGGACGTCCAGGCCTTGCGCAAGACGGCCAGCCCGGATCAGCCGATCGAAGTCTTGCGCAAGTACGACGACACGCTGGTTATGTTCATCAATGCCGAAAATGCCCGGGTGCGCCAGTTTGCCGTGAATGCCGGCGGCGTGAAATATTATGCCGGATCGGCCGAGTGGGGCGTGACCGGCGACGATCTGCGCCAGGCGGAATGGAAAGCGGAAACCGGGGTGGCGGACGGATATTGGACGATTGAGGCGGCCATCCCCTTCAAGGCGCTGGAGGTAGCCTGCCCGATTTCCGGCGCCAGGTGGCGTGCGAATTTCATCCGGCGTTTCCGCGAATTCCTGATACCGGAAAGTTACTGGTCCCGGATCAGGCAGAAGTGGACGGATGTTAACTGCTATGGCGACCTGGTTTTTCAATAATTTAGCAAGGGAGCAACCAATGAGAAGAAAACAGTTACGCATGTTTGGATCATGCTGCGCATTAATGGCATTGTTCGCGCTGAATATTCTGCACGCCGGACAGGCTGCCGATGATTATCAGGCAAAAATGAAAGAAGGTGCAAGGTTCCAGGCGCGCGGTTTATGGATGGACGCCGCGCAGGCGTTTGATGCGGCGGCCGGGCTGGCGGCGGATGGCGCCCAGCGCGCACTGGCGCAATTAGGTCAGGGACGTAACCTGGTGTCGGCGGGCGATGCCGCCGCCGGCCGGGCGGCGCTTGGCAAGGCGCTTGAATCGCAAGCGCTGAAGCCGGATGATTGCGCCGAAGCCTGGGCGTTAATCGGCAATTCCCATCGCGGCGAATATGCGTTCGACCTGGCCCTCGCAGCCTATGCGCGGATCATCAGTCTGACTAATGCCAATGTCGCCGGCCGGGCGCGGGGCTTTGCCGCCATCGGCGAAACCGAATACGCGCGCGCAAATTATCCCGCCGCGCGCGCGGCCTGGGAAAAGGCGCTGGCCCTGCCCCGGGTGGCGCCGATCCATCTGCAGCCGGCCTGGACCGGCCTGGGCGACAGTTATATGGCCGAAGGCAATTTCGCCGAAGCCCGGCAAGCCTATCAACGCGCGCTGGATGCGGAAAATGCGGATGCGCCAACCAAACAGCGCGCCGCAATCGGCGCCGGCAACGCGCTGTATGAAGCCGGCGATTACCCCGGCGCCTGCCAGGCCTACCTGGCGCTGGCGGACAAGCATCAGGCGCCTTTGGCCGTGGTTGAAAGGCTGGACACCATTTTCCGGATGCAATTGCACCAGGCCGATGCATTGCTTGCGGCGGGAAAATTTCCCGCCGCGCGCGCGGAATACGCCAAAACGCTTGACATGGAGCGGGTCGAGGCGCACCATCAAGGCGCGGCGCGGTTGGGCATCGGCCAATGTCTGGAGGCTGAAAAGCAATTCGCCGCCGCGCGCGAAGCCTATGCCGCAGTCCTGGCCATGCCAGGCGTCCGTTGGCCGGACCGCGGACGGGCACAGATGGGGATTGCCCGCTGTTGCGAGGCGGAAGGCAACCGCCAGGCGGCGCGAGAGGCGTATGCCAAATTGCTTGACATGTCCAACATCGCAGAGTCGGATCTGGCTGAGGCGGAAGCCCGGTTGAAAAATGAAGGTTGATGTTTCCCGTGATACCGGCGATACATGCCACGGCGGATTTTGTTGATGACCTTGTTTTTCACGGTAAAACATATACCCCCGCGCAGTTGGACGGTCTGGTAGCTTGCCTGAACCGGCTGGGCGTCGCGCGGCTGGATTGGCATTACGATACCTGGCACGACCTTTACGAGCGCATGCCTTACCATGGCCGCCGCAATCTGCTGGCTTATGTCGTTGAAAAAGCCCACGCCGCCGGCATGGAAGTGCACGCCGTCTTCAAGCCGTTCGAGATGGGCGGCCTGTATCACACCCATTTCATGGTGCCGCACCCTTTCCCGCGTCCGCCGGGCGTCCCCCTCATTTGCAATCACATCGGCATATCGTATATGGTTGACCCGTTTGTCCTGGCGCACCCGGCAATGCGCCTGAAACGCATGGCCGGGGATTGGAATCCCCCGGGCCGGGTGACGGCAATAAAACTCGTCAAGTCCGACGATGCGCCGGCGGAGATCAAGCGGGAGCATTTGTCCATCCTGACCAGCCGGCGCAACGGCGAAGCGTTTTTGTACGAAAAACCATGGAAACTGCAGGACCGGATCGAGCAGCGCGGCGGCCGGCCGCGTCGCGTATTGACATTGCAGGGGCTGGATATAGATGAAAAACAACGCTACATCATCGTCAAATGTTCCCGGCAAACGCCGCGCGGCTCGTTTTCCAACGCGCTGCACGACATCATGGAAATCTATTCCAACGGCCGCCGGCTGCCCTCCGTGGCGTTCGACGAGCATGTCGGCCTGCGCAAACTTCAGCAAAGCCGGCTGAACCAGGGCCGGCCGCTGTATCCCGGGGCCGGCATCATATCGCCTTATGCCCGGCACCCGGACGTCTTGGAGTTCGTCAGGGACACCCGCAGGATTGCCGATATCTACGAAAATTATTTCCGGCTTGACGTGTTGACCCCGCAGGAATGGCATGATCTGCCGGCTGCGGTTCGCGAGGATTTCACGCCCTGCCTGGACCGCGATCATGGCGTGATGTCCGGGTTCGCCGGCCTTTACCGCGGCAAGGCGGAGTATTGTTCGTCGCTGCTCCATCCGATTTACCCGGAAGTGCGC
>JAXGSX010000383.1:0-2946 GCA_040775225.1 Kiritimatiellia bacterium
CGATGATCACCAGCACGACCATCATTTCCACCAGCGTGAAGGCGGCGGCGGGCCGGGCGGGGGTAATTCGGTTTCCAATCCCATTCATGCCATCAATATACCGCGCGGCGCGTGCAGGTCAAGCTTGAAACCGCGCAAATCAACTTTGGCGCGGCCAGCAATTTTTCTTGTTTTTGCCGCCGATTGCTGTAGTTTAAAGCTTTGATCCGCACATTCAGCAGGGAGGTCTTTTCATCATGCCGGGCAATATTCAGAACATCAAGGTCGGAATTGCGGGCGCGGGGTTCGCGGCCGGATTTCATTGCGAGTCATACCGCCAGTTGAGCGGGATGGGCGTGGAAGTTGTGGGCGTTTTTTCGAAAAACGCGGCCAGCCGGACCAAGTTCGCCGGCAGCCGCGGATTGCGGGCGTTCGACAGCTTCGATGAGATGGTTCGCGCCGTGGAGGTGGTGGATGTGTGCGTGCCGGGATCACTCCATGAGCCGTTCTGCGTGCGCGCGGCGGAACTCGGCCGCCACGTAATCGTGGAAAAACCGTTCACCGGCGCCTACGGCCCGGGCACGGCCGATTGGCGCGGCAACCGGGCCGACAAGCAGGCGCTGCTGGACGCGGCGGCGTCGTCGGTCCGGCGCATGGTGGAGGCGGGGCGCAAGCACGCCGTCCGGATCATGTATGCCGAAAACTGGGTTTATGCCCCCTCCATTCAAAAAGAAGCGGAAATCCTGCGCGCCACCCGCGGCCAGATTTTGTGGATTCACGGCGAAGAAAGCCACAGCGGCAGCGCCAGCGCGGCTTATGGCGACTGGCGCCTGGCCGGCGGCGGTTCTCTCGTGGGCAAGGGCTGCCATCCGCTGACTGCCGCGCTTTACCTGAAACGCGTCGAAGGACTGGCCAACGGCGGCGCGCCCATCCGCCCGCGCGCCGTAAGCTGCCGCACGCATGAGGTCACCCGGAACCCGCATTTCCGCGATGCCGGCTTCCTGCGCACGGATTACCGGGACGTGGAGGACTTTGTCCAGTTGCACGTGGTGTTCGATGACGGCATGCCGGCGGACATCTTTTCCTGCGAACTGGTCATGGGCGGCGTGCATAACTGGATGGAAATCTACGCCAATAACCACCGCATGCGCTGCAATATCAATCCCACCGACGCCAACGTGCTGTACAATCCGGCGGAAAAGCAACTGGATGGAGTTTACCTGACCGAAAAACTGGGAACCAAGCAGGGATGGAGTTTTCCCTCTCCGGATGAAAACTGGATGACCGGCTACCCCCAGGAACTGCAGGACTTCATGCTTTGCCTGCGGGAAGGACGCAATCCCCAAAGCGATGTCATGCTGGCGGCGGACACGGTCAGCGTCCTGTACGCCGGGTACCTTTCCGCGCAGCAGGAAGGCCGGGAAACGACGGCGCCGCGGATATGACGCCGCGGGCAACAGGCGGATATCAGAGGGTGGGACCATGAACGAGGCGGCGCGCATTCTGGTGGTGGAAGACGAAAGCATTGTGGCCAAGGATATCCGGGCCAGCCTGCAGTCCCTGGGATACCTGGTGGCGGGGATGGCTTCCACCGGCGAGGAGGCCCTGGCGCAAGCCGCCGCCCTGCGTCCCGATCTGGTATTGATGGACATCAAACTCAAGGGCGAGATGGACGGCATTGAAGCCGCCCACCGCCTGCGTTCCGCCGCTCCGGTGCCGGTGGTATACCTGACGGCTTTCACCGATGACGATACCCTGCGCCGTGCCAAAGTGTCCGAGGCATTCGGATATCTGTTGAAGCCCTTTGAAGACCGGGAATTGCGCACCACGATCGAGATGGCCCTGTACAAGCACAACATGGAGCGCCAATTGCAGGAAAGCCGGGAATGGTTCGCGACTACCCTGCGCTGCATCGGCGATGCCGTGATTGCCACGGATGTTTCGGCCAGCGTCCAATTCGTCAATCCCCAGGCGGAAAGCCTGACGGGCTGGAGCCAGGCAGACGCCCTGGGGCGCCCGGCGCCGGATATATTCTGTCTGCAATCCGCGGACGATCCGGCGCCGGCGCGGATGGATGTGAATGCCCTGCTGGACGGCAGCGGCGATATCCGCGGCGGCAAAGATGTGATTTTGGTCGCCCGCGATGGACGGCATACCCCGGTGGATTATACGGCTGCGCCCATCCGCGAAAGCGGCGGCCGGATCATGGGCGTAGTGATCATTTTCCGCGATATTACGGAAATCAAACAGGCCGCCGCCCGCGAACGCCACCTGTCGGAACGCCTGGCCCGTTCCAGGCGGATGGAATCGCTGGGCGCGCTGGCCGGCGGCGTGGCGCATGACCTTGACAACATTCTGGGGCCGATTGTCGGTTACCCGGATTTGATCATGAAATCGCTACCGCCCGACAGCGCCATCCGCGCCGACCTGGAAATCATCAGGAATTCCGCGCGCAAGGCGCTGGACGTCATCCGCGACTTACTGACGCTGGGCCGCACCGGCAAAAACCCCATGCATCCGGTCAACCTGAGCCGCGTGGTCGAGGCCAGCCTCAAGTCCATGGCCTCCATGACCGCCATGGAACAGGCGCCGCTGGTTGAACTGACCTTGAACCTGGCGCCTGATCCCGGGCCGGTGCTGGGTTCCGCACAGCATCTGCAGGCCATGGTCGCCAACCTGGTATTGCATGCCTACGCCATGATGCCCTCGGGCGGACGGTTGCAATTGACTGCCGCCCGCGAACGCCTGAGCGCTCCGCTGGATGGATATGAAACCGTGCCCGCGGGCGATTACGCTGTGCTGCATGCCATGGATACCGGGATGGGCTTGTCCGAGGATGACCTCAACCGCATCTTCGAGCCGTTTTTCATCAAGAAGCGCCTGGATTTGCGTACCGGCACGGGCCTGGGGCTGGCAGTGGTGTTCGGCGTCGTCAAGGAACACAACGGTTATGTCAACATCCGTTCC
>JAXGSX010000384.1:0-2942 GCA_040775225.1 Kiritimatiellia bacterium
AGATGTCCGTTACGAAGTGGTGGCGGCATACTACCACGCCGTGCTTTCGGATCACCTGCTGGGAGTCAACGTCTCGGCGCTGGAAACGGCCGAGCGCCAGCTGGCCGACACCCGGGCGCGGCGGCGGCAGGGCATGGCCTCGAATTACGATGAACTGCGGGCGGAAGTGGAAGTGTCGAACTTCCGGGCCCAGGTGTTGCAGGCGCGCAACAATAAGGATGTCGCTTACACGACGCTGTTCCGTCTGATCGGCGCCTCGCCGGGGAGCGCGGTGCGCCTGGTGGATTCGATTCCGCTGGTGCCGGAGGATATCGCTTTCGATGCGGCGCTGCGGACGGCGTTGGAACGGCGCGCCGACCTGGCGGCGGCGGAATACGCCGTGCAATTGCAGCGCGAAAATGTGACTGCGATCCGCAGCCGGTATTTTCCCGAGTTGTCGGGGTATCTTTCACAGGAATGGGCGAATCCCGACCCGCACGATTCCAGCCGCGACGAATGGGGCGACGAATGGCAGGCCGGCCTGGAATTGCGCCTGTCCGTTTTCGACGGGATGGACCGCGCCGGGGCGCTGATCCAGGAACGCGCCCGGCTGCGCCAGTATGAAATCGCGCTGCGCGATGCCGAGGAACAGGTAGTCAGCCAGATTCGCCAGTTGGCGCTTTCGCTCAGGACGGCGGAAGAATTCGCCAATTCCCAGAATCGCAACCTGGAAACGGCGAAAGAGGCCGTGCGCCTGGTCGAAACAGGATTAAAGGAAGGACAGAACACCCCGGTGGAAGTGATGGACGCCCGGCAGGCTTTGACCACGGCCTCGGCGAATTATTACCGGTCGCTGTATGACCATGCGGTTACACGCGTGGCGTTGCAGAAGGCGATGGGGTTGTTATCGGAAGGAAAATTGCCGGATGCCGCGGTGTTATCCCCGGGCCAGAATTGAACCGGTTTTATGAGGTGAACTTCATGATGAAAATTGTGCATCAGCGCGCATTGTACGTGATGGCTGCGGCCTTGCCGGCGGCCTTATGGCTGGCAGGCTGCTCGCCGGCCGGGAAAGGTCCGGGCGGCGCTCAAAAGATGTTGCCCGTGGCCGTGCGCACGGCCGTGGCGCGCCCCGGCAAAATCGCCGAGCGGCTGCAGTTCACCGGCGAATTGGAATCGCCGCTTTCCGTGCAGGTTTCCGCCAAGTTGTCCGGCCGGCTGGACAAACTGGAATTGACCAACGGGACGGAAGTTACCGAGGGGGTGGAAGTGCGGCGGAACGAGTTGATCGCTGAAATTGAACACCGCGACTTGGAAGCGCAATTGGCGCTCGCCGATGCGCAAGTCCGCCAGGCCGAGGCGGCGTTGAACGACAAGGAACGCGAGCGGCGCCGGCTGGAGGCCTTGTTTTCCCAGGAAGTGGCCACGGAACAGGCGCGCGACGCGGCGGTGGCCGCGCACGAAAGCGCCGAAGCGGCCCTGGCGCAGGCCCGCGCCCAGCACGCGCTGGCACGAGTCAACCTGGAAGAATCCTTCATCCGGGCGCCCATGGACGGCGTGGTGGCCGAACGCTACGTTGATCCTGGCGCCATGGTCGGGGCGAATGCGCCGATCGTGCGGCTGGTGCAGATGACGCCGTTGCGACTGATGGTTTCCGTTCCGGCGCGCATGCTGCCGCTGCTGCATGCCGGCGAAACGCCCGTAGCGGTCCGCACGGACGCCTATCCCGACCGTGTTTTCCATTGCAAAGTCGGCCGGATTTTCCCGACGGTGGACACTTCCACCCGCACGGCCCCGGTGGAAATCCTTTTAAATAATGAGCGCAACGGCAGCGGCGCCTGGCTGTTGCGGCCCGGCATGTACGCCACGGCAGAAATCCGCCTGGCGGTGCGCGAGAACGCGCTGCTGGCGCCCGCCGCCAGCGTTTTGCGCGTGCTGGAACGCCAGGTAATATTTGTTGTGGAAGACGGCGTCGCCCGCGCACGGACGGTTGTCTCCGGCATCCGCAGCGGCGACCAGGTGGAAATCCTGGAAGGACTGCAGGACGGCGAAGAATACGTCACCATGGGGCAGAACAAGCTTACGGATGGTGTTAAAATCGAGCGGGTAAAGCCGGCGGGCGGTCAGAACGGCAAGCCGCCGGTATGAAGAGGGAGACCCAACCGTGATATTACCTGAATTGGGCGTGCGCAAGCCCGTTACCACCTTGATGTTTTTCCTGGCGGTGCTGATGATCGGCGCCGTCATGATTATGGAACTCTCAGTGGATTACCTGCCGGAGATCGAACGGCCCACGGTGACGGTTGTGACCGAGTGGAGCGGCGCCAGCACCGAGGATGTGGAGAACAAGGTCACCAAGCAGATCGAGCGCGCCCTGGGATCGGTCAACAACCTGAAGGAAATGACCAGCGCCACGGTGGAGGGAATCTCCTCCGTTACCTGCGAATTCATCTGGGGGACGGACCTCGACGAGGCGTCCAACGACATGCGCAGCAATATAGACCGCGTCAAGCGGGATTTGCCGGAAGACGCGGAAGAGCCGCGCTTCATGAAGTTCAACACCTCGCAGATTCCGATCCAGTTTTACGGCATCACCGCCAGGGAAAGTGTGGAAAATCTGTACGACATCATTGACCGCGATGTCGCCGACCCCCTCAAGCGTTTGCCGGGCGTCGGCACCGTCAACCTCTTCGGCGGGCTGCAGCGTGAGATACAGGTGCGGCTGGATCCCGCGAAACTGACCGCCTACGGCATTGATCTGGAAGACGTGGCCCGGGTGCTGGCGGCGGAAAACGTCACCCTGCCCGCCGGCAATCTAAAGGTGGGCCGCATGGATTACACGATCCGCGTGCCCGGCGAATTCGACGCGCCGGCGGAATTGGAAACGGTGGTGCTGCGCGCGGAAAAGGGCGCCTATGTTTACCTGCGGGATGTGGCGCAGGTGCTGGACGGTTTCGAGGAGG
>JAXGSX010000385.1:0-2925 GCA_040775225.1 Kiritimatiellia bacterium
AAAGTCACACGCACGGCAAGGTGAATCGGCACGGCCGGCGTGGAACATTCCAGAGATCCTTCCGCCCAGCGCCATTCGATGGCGTGATCATCCGGAACCGGGACGACCGCCTTCGGCCGGGATGGCAGGCGCAGCCGGAACCGCACCGGGCCGGATGGGCGGATACTGGGAATTACCCGCCATGGCCCGCCCAACTGGCGTTCGCCGCCCTTGTTGATCAGGTGGACCACGTACCCGCCGGGCTGCCGCATGAGCGAGACTTCCAGCCCCGGCTCGGCTTGCACATCCAGCAGCGGCCGGGCAACCGCCAGGCGCAGCAAACGGTCAATCAGCCAGGCGCCCTGCGGATTATAGTTGTTACGCAGGGCGGCGAACAAGGGCGCGGCAATCAAGACGGCGCGGCCTTGGCCGAATTCGTTGAAAACAATTCCCGGCGCCGACGGCGCTGCCGCGGGCGGCGGCACGCCCCATCCGAAGAGCCCCTGCGACATCGGTTCATAATATGCGCCCAGCGGCCGCGCGCTCCGGCATTGCAGGCGCACGCCGCGGCCGCGCACCAGCAGGGGCAGGCCGGCAAATTCGTGCTCTTCACCGGACGCGAAAAGCAGGTAGCCCTGTTCGGCGTCATATTCGCTCCCGGCTTCCACGCCGAACACGTCCGCCAGCGGCATGCTGCCGTCTGCATTTTGCGCGCAGGGATGCGTAGCCAGCAGCACGCCGCCATGCCGCACATACGCGCGCAATTTTTGCTGCAAGTCCGGCGGAATGGCGCGCGATTCCGGCAAGATCACGGCTTCGTAATCCGCAATCCGTTCCGCCAGGGCCGCCTCGCCCAGCAAGGTAGTGTGCCGGCTTATCTCGGTCAGGGCCAGGGATGCGCCTTCCACGGATTTCATGAGTTCGGCATGCCGGCCGTAAAATTGTTTTTCAGCGCCAAACAGGCTGGAGGCGCTGTGCAGGATGGCGGTTTGCGCCGCCGGGACCGCATCCCGAAACGCTGTCGCGCGCGCATGCACAAACCCGAACACCTCGCCCAGGCGCCGGTAATATTCAGCGTCCAGATGCCCATCCGGCAGTTGCCGGTCAATCAACGTGCAGCGACCGCCATTGGCGGCGGTGACGGCCATATTCTGCTTGAGCATGTCCAGCGGCTTGATGGACCAATCGCCCAGCCCATGCAGGAACCGGCCGGTCATGATTTCAAACGGATAACCCGTACCGGCGAAATAACGCGCCGTCATGCTGGTTTCCGCCGCCCCGCGGCAATCATCGGCCAGTAAATATCCGATTTCCGGCGGCGGCAGCACCGGGTCGCGGACGGAATACATCCAGTTCAGCCCCACGGGCAATCCCGGGCGTGCGGCCTGGACCGCGCGGCAGATTTTCCGGGCAAAAACATCCTTCTGCCCGTAGCGCCAGCGGGCAAATGCCGGCCAGGCTGGATCTTGTTCATCGCGGGGGAAAGCTATGCCCGTATCCCGGGTGAATCCAGCGCGGCAATGCCCGCAACAGCAGATAAAGCTGCTCATCGTATCGGTCATCATGCCGTCCATATCATATTCCCGGGCCGCCTCGCGCATCTGGGGTATCAGCCATTCGTCGGTGTATGGCCCGAACAGGCAGACATTCAAATACACATTCGCATCCGGGGCCACCGGCGCGGGCGGCTCGTTCAACTTTACCTGCGCGCGCCAATCCGGGTGCTGCTTGGCGGCATAGGTGTCAATCCCGCCGCTGAAATACACAATGAACTTGATGCCGGCCCGGCGGCACGCCTTGGAAATCAAGCGCATCAAGTCCGTCCGCAGCCCGGGGTGGCGCCGCCCGACTTTGGTGTCATAATACGAATTGCCATAATGGCATTTGGCGAAAAAATACACGACATCCACCTGTCCGCGTTTCAACGCCGCAACGTATTGTTCCGCGTCGAACCCGCCGCCGACTTCGACGGCATCCGGGAGATGAAAATCGGGATGGGAAGTCGTGTAACCGGCGCCCGGGATGGGATTTGTCGCGATGGGCAGATTCATAAGGTTCCTTTTGTTCCGCTTATATTTTCAGCAGCCGCATTAGATTACCGGACGCGATTTTATTGAAAACATCCTTGCCGATCCGGCCGTCATCCCGGAACCGCCGCAAAAGCTCCATCAACGGCGGCGTCGGCGCGTCCGGACTGCAAATATCCGTGCCGAACATCAGCTTGTCCTGGAACTCATTCAGGAATTTCACCGCGTAGGCATGATCGCGGTTGAGCGCGTTAAATCCGCTGCCGGCGGACAAATCCGCCCACAGGTTTTTGTAACGGCGCAACAAGATGGGGGTCACCCCCTCCTGGCTGATCGGGTACCGGGGGTACACGGCGCGGTCGGCGGGTGTCAGCAAGGCGCCCATTTCCGCCCAGAATGGGGGACCATGGCCGACAATGACGAGTTTGGGGAACCAGCGCAGGCAGGTCTCCAACTGCGGCATCCCAGCCTCGTCGTAAAGCCCGTACCCGTAGCCGATGGTCGTGCGCGAATCGAACACCACCGGAAATCCCACATCCTGGGCATGCTTGAACACGTTGAGCACCAGCGGGTCCAGGAACGGCAGGTTGGGCATGAATTCGCCCAATCCCTTGACGCCCTGGTCCTGGTAATACCGGAATAAATCGCCAAATGGGGCGTTGACCGAATTGGTCAGGGCGCGCGGGTCAACGTTGCAGAATGGGATGAACCGATCCGGATGCTGTTGGACCATTTCAAGGATGTCGTCATTGGATTGCGGCAGGTAAGTCTCCGGCCCGACCAGCGGCAGGAGGACGGCGCGGGCAATGCCCGCCCGATCGTAAATCCGCAGCATTTCTTCGGCGGTGGCGAACCGGTTGGGAAACGGACAGGGCTTGCGGTAAGCATGTCCGTGCGCGTCAATAAACAATTCTTTCAC
>JAXGSX010000386.1:0-2915 GCA_040775225.1 Kiritimatiellia bacterium
AACATTACCGAACTGTCCCAGAAATTGCTGGAGTTCGTCCAGGGTGAACATGTGCGCCGACGCAAACGGCTCGGCCCCGGCAGCCACCCGCTGGCGGTTGATTGCCGCCAGGCGGTTCAACGCGCCGACCACCATGCAGCCGCCGGGCTTCAGGCACCGTAAAACTTCTTCGCAGGCCTTCTGCACATCCGGCACGAATTCCATCACGGTAATTGCGCAGGCGACATTGAACCGGCCATCCTTGTAAGGCAGGCGCGTGGTATCACCCACGCTGAACCGGCAATTGGCCGCGCGGCGCGCCCGCGCAGCCGCGATCATTTTCCGCGAAATATCCAGGCCGGTCACCTGGAAGCCCAGTTCCGCGAAATACACGCTCCAATGGCCGGTGCCGCAGCCGACGTCGAGCAACTGCCGGCCGGCGCCGGCATCCGGCAGCAGGCGGCCGATCAACTGCTTCTGGGCGGCGTCATGGCGCCGCCCGGCCGCCGTGGCGTACCAGTTGTCGTAAGCATCCGCCATCTGATCAAAATCAATGCCCGTTTTTTTCATATATCACCAGATCGCCCACCTCCGCGCCAACGTGTCCGCCGATCAGCGGGCACTTGACCCGCAGCAGGAAAAACACGTGTTTCGAGGTTTCATTCAGGCTTTCAAAATTGCCCTGGCCCTTGGCGATGATCAAGTCGCTGGCCGCAAACATCTCCCGGAATTCCCCGGAACAATCCGACAAGATCGTGCCGGGCACATCGGACCCGTTGTCAATGACCGGCAGAATTTCGGGCAGTCCGGCGATCTCGGCGTCCGCCCGCAGCGCGTCGTTGATGATCGGCCCGCCGCGCACGGCCAGGAACATTTTTTCCGCCGGCAGCAATTCGATCAACAGGCGGTCCAAAACGATTTCACCGGCATTGTCGGCCAGGAAAAGAATCTGGCGCGCCAGCCCGGCGGCGCGCAGCAGCGGCTGAATGCGGCCGCGCAGGCGGTCATGGAACACCCGGTCCATGGCCGCGCGCACTTCCGGCTCGGTCAGCGAAGTTTTAGCTCCCGAATCGAGCAGATTGCCGGCAATGGCGACCCGCGCGGCCGCTTCGGCGGGATCGGGCTGATCCGCCGCCTGCCGCCGCAAATCCGGCAACAATTCCAACGCCAGGCGGTTCATGCGGCGTTTCACCGGCAAATACGGGTCGGAATGCCCGACCACTTCCCTGATCCGGCGGTGCAAACGCTGGGCCAGCGCTACGGGCGCGGCATTCCAATCGCTGTCCGCCAGTTCGCGCAGCAGTCCGCGCATGATCTCCGCGCCCCGCGCCTCATCCACACCGCAGAGTTCCAGCGCCTCGTTGATCTGCCGCACGAAACAGGGAATACATGGCAAGGTGGTTCGCATGGAAATCAAAAACCGCCCGTTTTTAAAAGCACCAGGGTGCAGGCATGCACGACTTCGATCCCCGCATCCCTCAATTTATCCGCCAACTCGGCATTTTCCGCGCCCGGATTGAAAATCACGCGCTGTGGACGCGCCGCCAGGATGGCGCCGGCCAGCGGCCGCGAGCGTTCGGCGCCCAGATACACCGTCACGGTATCCAGGGGGACACTGACCTCGCCCAGGCCGGGATAAACCCGGATGCCCTCGATTTCCGCCAGGGCGGGGTTGACCGGAAAGACCGCGTGTCCCTTTTCCCGCAGCAGCCTGACGGCCATGTTGCTGTATCGTTCCGGTTTATGGCTGGCGCCCAGCACGGCCACATTCATATCCGTTTCAATCCTGTTTGATGAAATTCCATACCAGACTTTCCTCGGCATCGTAGGAATGCCATATCCTGGTTGGGATTTTTTGATCAAGGCGGAATCCCGCCGTTTCAATTTCACGCGCCGCATCCGCGGCGGTCATACCCGCAAAAAACTGCCCGGGTTCGGCGCCGATGACATGCTTGAGATGCGCCGATATCCGCCCCCGATCCGTCAGCATGCCGCGCGTCCGCGCATACAGATCGCGCCGCTCGGGCGCATCCAGAAAATGCAGCATATCGTAAAACAGGATGAAATCGCACAGCCGCCCGGCCAACCGGGCCGCGGCTTCCGCCAGGCCGGCTGCGGTGTGCAGGTTGTTCAGACCATGCGCGGCGGCCAGGCGGCGCACCTTGCGCAACACGCGCAAATCCTTATCCACCGCGCATACGCTGCCGCCGGCGCCGACCGCCCGGGCGGCCGGCAGGCAAAAAAAGCCCGGCCCGCAACCGAAATCCAACACCGTGTCGCCGGGACGCACTCCGATTAGCCGCATGAATTCAGGCCCGGACTGATTCAGCCAGGCGGAAGACCTGCGGCACGACTCCGGATGCAGGGCGTGGTAAGCATGCCGGCATTCCCGGCGCACCCAGCGTATGACCGGATTGTTAATCATTTTCCATCACCGCTTCGGCGCCGGCGGACGCCGGACATCAGGCAATCCTTTCCGCCCCGGAATAAACCGCCTCCGCCACCAGCGCGGCGGCGGCATGACCGGGGTGTTTCGGCGGATTCCATTTTTTCATGTCGTCAAACACCGGCCCGGATGTATGGTATTCCAGAACGCCTTTCACCTGGTATGCCTTGCGTTGCTTGGTCATGAACAGGATGGCAGCCCGGCTGCCGCGCTGAATGTTGCGCCGGGTTTTGTCGAAGTAATTATCCGCCACCACGATGCGCCCGTCGCCGAACATGCCGACCGCGCTGGCGTAAATCGCGTTGGGCGTGCCGTCAGCGTCCATAGTCGTCAAAATGGCGGGCCCTTCGCGATCCGCCCAGGCCTGCCGCACTTTTTCCGGTAATGTTTCCATGCTGCATTCCTCCTGAATCCGTGACGGGATTTTATGTTGTCAAGATAATGTGCGTACAAACAACAATTTATGGCATTTTAAAATATCACCAAAAAC
>JAXGSX010000387.1:0-2909 GCA_040775225.1 Kiritimatiellia bacterium
GAATTTCAAATGCCGAATATAGGTTCAAGCCGCCCAAATCACGTGCATCGCCGTGGCTGCCGCGCCAGGAAGCGTCTGGCCGGGGCTTTCCGCATTTATTTACGCCGGACGGACTTGATGATGACGGCCTTGGCCGGCACGTCGCTCATGCCGTGTTGGGTGGCAGTCGGGGCCGCGGCGATCTTGTCCGCCACCTCCATGCCGGCGGTGACGCGGGCGAACACGGCATAGCCGTAATCGCGGACGCCGTGATTGAGGAAGGCGTTGTCCGCCACGTTGATGAAAAACTGCGCGGTGGCGCTGTCAATATCCATGGTGCGGGCCATGGCCAGTGTGCCGCGGTCGTTTTTCAGCCCGCTGGACGCTTCGTTTTTGATGGGCGCCCGCGTGGCTTTCTGCTGCAGGCCGGCGTCGAATCCGCCGCCCTGGATCATAAACCCCGGGATGACGCGGTGGAAGACGGTGCCATCGTAGAAGCCCGCGTCCGCGTAAGCCAGGACGTTGCTGACAGATACCGGCGCCTGGGCGTCGAACAGCTCGATTTCCATGGCGCCATGAGAGGTTTCCATCACTACTACGGTGTTTTCCGCGAGTTTTCCGGTCATGCTTGTCCTTTCCGTGCTGACGCATCCCAATTGCAGAATCAGAGCGGATAATATTAAAACATTTTTCATAGCGCCACCAAAAAGATGGAGAATTCTCCGATAAAAATAACCGTTAGAGTTGCTTCCAAGAGGCAGCTTTTTAAAGCAGTATTCAGTAGCCAGCAGAACTAATTGCAAAAGTCGCGGACGACGTGGAAGTCGTCCCTCCATAATGAAAAATTAAACTGTTTTTGGAGGGTCGGGTTCCACCCCACAACCTTCCTGGCGGGATATTTGCAATCAGCTCAGCAGTCAGAATTAATTTATTCTGAATTCTGACTGAATTCTTTTAAAACTTTAGTTTTGAAGTTGGCTCGTTGTTTCCCCCTATTAAATACTTTCTGAATCGGCCAAACATTCCGGCAGGGCATGGCCCGGCAGATTGCCCCGCCGCAGAATACGCCGGAAATTTCCGCCCAGCACCTGCTTTTTTTCTTCCAGGATCAACCGGGCATACACGCACCAGCCCAGTTGCGGCCGCGGATCGCGCATGGGGGCGTCCGTGCCGAACAACACCCGGCCGGCCCCCGCCGTCCGGCACAAATATTCGATCGTGCCGTTGCATACCGGCGTTAAAGTCACTTCCGCCATGATATTTTTGTGCTTTTGCATCAACTCGCACGCCGCGCGCGCCGCCGGCCAGGAACCGGCGGCATGGGCGATCAGGAATGTCGCCTCGGGATAACGCTGCGCCAGTTCCGCCGCCGCCGCATGCCCCCCCGTGCTGGGATTGATATGCAGCAGGCCGTATAACCGGTGGCGGTTGCAGAATTCCCACCAAGGCGCATACCCGGGATCGGCATAAGACAGGCTGTTGGTGTGATACGGCTTCATGCCGCGGCATCCCAGTTCCAGGTGCATCCACTCGCACAATTTGCGGATGGCCGCGGCATCTTGAACAACCGGATTACAGCTGGACAACCCGACAATCTCACCGGCATATTTTTGCGCCAACCCGGCAATCAACTCATTGCCCGCATCCACGTCCATGCTGACCGTGCCGTTCCAACTCATCAGCGCGGTCAAGGATACGCCCATCCGCCGGGTCAACTCGCGCATGCCCGGCCAATCGCCCTGCGTCATTACATATTGCTTGCCGGCGCCGTTCAAGCCCTCGTGCAACACATGCGCATGCGCATCCAGGGTCAGCACCGGCGACGGCTGCCCGGCGCGCGCGGCGCGGACTATCGGATCGGCTTCCGCCGGCGTCTCCGGCGCCGATGCCGGCCCCGCGCCCAGCAGCCGCCGCAGGTTGGCGCCGGCGAATTTCGCAATCGCCGCATCCGGCAGAAGCGACCAATCAACAAACCCGCGCGCCGCGCCGGCGGAATGCCGGAGCAATCCCGACCCGAACAGCAGGCGTTCGATGCCAAACCGCTCGCCAAAATATTCCACCGCGCGGTTGGCTTGAAACACATGAAATTCCAGGTGGGCATTCGGGCAGGCATTCATCAGGGCATATGCCAGGCGCCATTGCCCCCAGGATGCCCCCGTGATCACAACCGGGCAATCCGCGAAAATGCGGAGAAAATTACGCGCTGTTTCGTAATTATCGCCCAATTCGGACAGCGGCGTCAAAATCAATGCCTGCCGCCGGTTCAGCGCCTCCGCCAATTCCCGCCACTCGCCGGCATCCGCCGGCACGCCATGCAATTTTGGCTGGATGCAGAATGCCCGTACATCGCCCGCATCCGCCTCGCGCAAAAATTCGTCCGGCGCCGGGAAATCCCCGTATTGATGCGGTATCGCCGACCAGCAGGGGAACAGTTTTTGCCGGTGCGGCGCCAGTTCCGCCAGCAACCTCCGGTTGCAGAACATCGGATCGTAATGCTGCGCCTGCTCATGGCGCACCAGCGCGCCGGCCAGGGCGAAATGGTCAATATCCTCCAGCAGGTGCGCCAGAGTCCAGCGTTCCTGCGCATCCTTTTTCGGGCCAATCCCGTAGGAAGTCCAGCAATCAAATATCATGGGATTATTCATTGTTCAAGAATCCAGGCTGCGCATTCATGGGCAAGCACTGAGCCGAGTCCCTCGGACAAACGTCAGAGCAAAACCGCATCAAACCTTTGATATCGTAAAACAAACCGGCAGCAGGGTCAATCTCCACATGCACTCGGCGTAAATTGGCCTATTATTTTCGGGGGCGGGCCGTGGCCGACAAATCATGGCGGCTTGAAGGATTGCGGGGTTGCGCAAGTCCGAAAATCAGGGAGGCAGCGTATGGCGGTTCGCGTTGCCCGCGGCTTGTCGCGATAAACCGGCATC
>JAXGSX010000388.1:0-2900 GCA_040775225.1 Kiritimatiellia bacterium
GAAAAGGTGGCGCTGATCACGGACGGCCGGTTTTCCGGCGGCACGCGCGGCGCCTGCATCGGGCATGTTTCCCCGGAGGCCGTCGCCGGCGGCCTGATCGGCCTGCTGCGCAATGGCGACCGCATCCGGATTGACATCCCCCACCACCGGTTGGAAGCCTTGCTGTCCGACGCCGAAATCCAGCAACGCCGGACGCAAATGCCGCCCTACCAGCCCCGCCCGCTAACCGGATGGCTCAAGCGTTACGCGGCCCAGGTGACCAGCGCCAACACCGGCGCGGTCTTGCAGGCGAGATGATAGAGGGGCAAAGAGGCAGAGGCACAGAGGGGCAAAGCAAAGGGCGTGTTTTTTATCTTTGGCGCCGGCCTCCCTGCCGGGAAACCCTCGTCGGCCAATCTGAAGCAACTCCAACGTTCTGCCTTGGCGTCCCGGACGTTTTTGGCGGTTAATCCGGATTCACGGCCGCGGGCAGAATTTCCACATGAAACACGCACTGGGTATGCGGTTTATCCGGTTCCCATGGCCGGAGATAAGTCAACGGCACATCCATAACCCCCGGGCGCGCGGCTTCAAAAATCCAGTTCTCATGGCCGCCCGCGCCAATCCGGGCGACGGCGGGCGGATCGAACCGGTGTTCCCGCAGGCGCGCCGGGGCATCGGCGGGCAAATTCTCCAGGCGCCACTGGTAGCCGGTGGTCGGGTTGGAAGGCAGGCGGATGGTAAACAGGGCGCCGGGCGCGGCTTTGATCGCCGCCAGCGCGTTGGTGTAAATCATGCCGCCGGAATCATCCGGCTTCGCCGGCGGCGGTGTGTGGTATTCTTTGGGCATGGGCGCGGCCTCCGGCGTCGGCGCCGCCCCCAGCATGCGGGACAGGCCGAAAACCAGGTACATCGCGGCTAAGATTCCGCCGCACCGCCACAGGACATTGCGGCGCCTGATAATCTCATGCAAACACCGACGCATGCCCGCCGGCAGGGCGGCCGCGGCGGCCATGAAGAACAAAACCGCCGGCGGCAGAAATCCGAACGGATGCAAATGCCACGCCTGCCGCCATTGACCGTGCAGCACCGCGGTCACGCTGCGCGTCAAGCCGCAGCCGGGGCAAGGCCGTCGGGTCAAGCGGCGCCAGATACAGCAATCACCACCAAATCCTTCCGCCGGATGCATTAAAGCAAACAATAAAAAAACCAGTAATAAATAAAACCATGCGCGCAGACTGCGCGGAAGCCGCGCGCGGAACGCGCCGGCGGCCACCGCGCGCGCCCGCAGCATCATCCGGCATAATTTTCGCGCCTGCTTCAATTTTCCCTCCGGGGCAGCCAAGCCGCGTCACCGGCCTGCAACCGTGCGCACCCGCGCGGCGGCGGCGACGCGGAACACCGCGCCCCGGTCATTGGTGCAACGGTAACATTTCCGCAGCCGCGGGCCTTTGACCATGAAAGTTCCGCCGCCCAACCGGAAGCGCTCGCCTTCCCGCAGTTCCGCCAGCATCGGACGCAGGTCAAGCGTATCATGCCGGCGCAAGGCCAGGGACAGCTCCGGGTCGGCATCCGTCGAATAAAGCGGCCGGCGGGAATACCGCGCTACCGGTTGCCGCAAGTCCGGGGGAAAACAGGTCAAACAAGCTTGCAGGTAAGCGCTGAAAACCGCTTTCCATTCCCGCCCGTGCGGCCGGGCGCATCCGCGGCATTCGCGGCACACGCGGGCATGGGCGATTTCGTGCAGCAGTGTCACCAAAAACAGATACGGGTTGCCGGACTGATTCACCGTGATCACGCTGTAATGCCGGCCCGGCGGCTGGAAATGGTCGCCGTGCTTGGTCCGGCGGCAGCGCACCGCCCGCACCAGGACGGGCATCCGGGCCAGCAGGCCGGCGATTGATTCATAAGCGGCCGGCGGCAGATGGGGGCGCACGGCCGACAGCGAGCGCGCCTGTAAATCGCCGGAATTGATTGACGGCAGCAACGGGGAAACGGCTGCGGGGAGGCCGGGCTGTGGTGCATTCGCGGTTCCGGATGATGCCGACATGAAAACCTGGGAACCTGGCAAAATTAAGCGCGCCGGAGATTTTCGTTGTGGCGTACCTGGCAGGAGTTGAACCTGCAACCTTCTGATCCGTAGTCAGACGCCCGGCCTTTAATTTATTGGTTTATTTGCTTGACTGTGGCAAATTGTGTGCTTTAATAAACAGCATACAGAACAAACAAGCAACGAAAGGCACAGTCATGAAACACCGAACCGGCTACCTATACCAGCGCGGTGCCACTTGGTGGTTACAGTACAGAATTGCAGGCGAAACTGTCAAGCAAAGTTTGAAAACCGCCGACAAGGAAGAGGCGGAAAAAGAACGCAAGAAGATCATGGCCCCGCTTATGGCCACCGACCGCGTTAACGCACTGGCTTTAGTCCAGGCCAAACTTGCCGGCGCCAAGAGCGAAGAAGCCGCCGCCAAGGATGAAGCCAACCAGCCACTTGACATTGCCGGCGCATGGCGCGCCTATGAAGCCGCCAGCAATCGCCCGGATTCAAGCGAACGCACGCTTGAAGGATACGCCAGAGCATGGCGGCTGTTTGCAGGATGGATTAACGACAAGCACCCCGGCAAACTCTTAATGCGTGACGTTGACGCCAGCACCGCCGCCGCATACGCCCAGCACTTGACCGCGGAAAAGGTGAGCGCCAGCACCTTTAACCAATATATCGGTCTTTTGCGCTTGGTATGGCGTTGCCTGGCCGATGAGATACGCAGCACCGGTAATCCATGGATGAACATATCCAAAAAGCGCGCGCAACGCCTCCAGCACCGGCACAAAGCAATCACGGCCGAACAGTTTGACAACTTGCTACAGGCCGCGCCAGATGCCGACATCCACGACTTGCTTTTTGTGCTTGGCTGGAC
>JAXGSX010000389.1:0-2895 GCA_040775225.1 Kiritimatiellia bacterium
AGACGTGCCGGCCGTCGAATGCGCAGCCCTGGTAGGAATTATTCAAGCCGACATCGAAAGCCGACCAGCTCGCGCCTTGTTTGAACGGCAGGCGCGTGTCGTAACGCAAAACCCGGGTAAGGTAGGATTGCCCATCCATGCGCGCGGTAAAGTAAACATAAGCGCCGTCGAACACCGCGCCGTAGAATCCGCGGGTGGCCAGTCCGTCGGTCTGTTCGGCGTCGTATGCCTGCCAGGCGCCCGGGTCCTTGAACGCGGCATGGGTATCGTATCGCAAAACTACGCCATGCCGGCGGACGGTGTTGTGCTGGGGTGCAAAGTAGAGATAGCGGCCGTCAAACACCGCGCCCAGGAACCCGGTGGTGTCCAGCCCGTCAGTCCGGCCGGCGTCGTAAGCGTCAAAGGCCTCAAAGGCCGGTTGCGGCGCCCACTTCGACATCACCGTCCGCATGCGCTCGGCCAGGTTATCCGCGGGGACCACCCAGGCGGCCACCGTCAGCGCTTCGCCCAACGGCATTTTGCCGGCCGCCGGCCAGGCCTGCCCGTTTGCTCCATCCAGCTTGATCGGTCCGATAGCGAGTTCCTGTATTCCATCCTTTTTTTGCATATTTTCCTCGTTTTCCGCCGCCTGACCGGCGCCCGCCGCAATTGATGCCGCGCAGATGGCCGCCGCCGTCCAGACAACCTGATGCCGAATTTTCGCTTTAATACACATTTTGCTTTCTCCCGCTGATGAGTCGCGCCGGTGAATCGGTTTCAAAACGATATTTAATGTTTGGAACGTTCCTGGAGGGCGAAGCTGTGGCGAGCCTTGCAATTTATTCCATCCGCTCCGACTCCGGAATTTTCATGTACATGACGGAGCAATGCCCCCAGAAATCCACTCCGATATTGGGCGCCGGCTGGATGAACGCGCCATTCCACACCATGAACAAGCCCGCGCCGCGCTCATCCAGGGCGAACGAATACGAGCCGGTGGGAATATAGCCGTACTTGGCGTGGTAATAAGGATAGAGGAATGCCAGCACCTTGCGCGTATCGGTCCTGGTATCGTATTGAATCACCGGGGAGCCATCCTGGTAGGACATGATGTTGTAATACAGGTAGCGGCCTTGCGGGCTGCGCGCCATCGTGGTGGTGCTGCGGCGGGTGCCCGCCGGCCCCGGCCAATTCAATCCGCGCGGCTTTATTTCCCGGCGGTCCGGGTCGAATGTAAAGAGCGCGCCGGATTCCGTCGCCGCCCAGAACAATCCGTCCGGCCCGCGTTCGCGCGTATGCCCGCGCAGGCGGTCAAATGTGCCGGATGCCGGATTGGACGGCATATGGCAATCGAGCAGGGAAAAACGCTTGTCGGCGTCGTTATAACAGATCAGGCGGCGCTGCCGGTCGCCCGGATCGTCGTTCGAGGTGAAGACGCAGCCGGAATTGGCATCCACCAGGATGGCGCGGTTATTCCAAAGCATGCCCGCCGGGAGGTATCCCGCCCATTCCGCGCGCTGCCGGCGGATATTCCACGCCAGGAACTCATTGCGGAAACTGACGGCATACAACATGCCGCGGCCGGCATCCAGGTGATGGAACGGCCAGGACGTGCGCGGCAAGGGCGCGCCATAGTCCACGAACAGGTTATCCGCCGGATCGTAACTGACGATATGCCCGCCGTCGTAGCCGGTGGCGTAGTCGGCTTCGGACGGCTCGGGGAATTTTGCCCAATAGCTGCAGAACCAGATCTGCGGACGCGGCATGCCCGGCGCCTGGAAGAAATCCATCCAGCCGTGAATGATGCCGTCGCCGAAATCCCTGGCGCCGCGCCCGACCGAATGATTGTATTCGGCCAGGCAGTTAACCTGGCGGGCCCGCGGATCATATTCCACCAGGTAGAGATGCGCATCACGGGCGCCGTGATCGGCCACCGCCGAGTAGAATTTGCCGCTCGCCGGATCGTAAGCCGGCTGGCAGTAATTGCCCCACCAGCCGGAACGATACTGGTTATGGTAAACGCGCGGCCAGCGCGGTTCGACCGGGATGACGGCAAAATCAATTTCCGGCGGCGTAAGCGCCATGGTAAAATCGCGGCCGGCCGCCGCCGCCAGGTGTTCCGGAACCGCCAGCAGGCCCGGATCGCAGTCGCTCACCATCCGCCCGGAATACAGCAGGTTATGCGCATCCAGGCTTTCCGCCACCGCCTTGCGCGAAAGGGCTTCCGTGCATGGCCGCTCCGGCGCGGCCGGCGGGTTTTTCCCGGCATACACCGCGCCGAACGGCTCCAGGCGTCCGCCCGGACGCAGTCCGCCGTCAAGCTGATCGTTCCCGCGCATAAGGCATCCTCCCGCCGCCGCAACCAGGACCAGCCCCAGCCCCAGCCAGGCCGGCATTTTACGCGCGCTCATCCGGCGCGCTGAATCCTGTATTGTACGTTCCATTGGCGGGGAATATCCTAAGGCAAACACCGGCGCGCGGCAATCGCACAATCCGGCATATTGTGTGCACTATCCGGCATGGCCGGGGTATTGGCGCGGCGGCATTTTGTAATGCTTTTTGAATGCCCGGTAAAAATAATGCGGACTGGCGAACCCGGTCATGGCCGCGATGGCGGCGGCTTTATGGCCGGTTTTGCCCAGCAGCCACAGGGCTTTTTCCAGGCGGTAGCGCACCAGGTAGGCGTTGGGCGCCAGCCCGGTTTCGCGCCGGAAATTATGGCTCAGGAAACTGGCGCTCACATGGATGGCGGCGGCGATATCCCGCGCGCTGATTTTGCGCATGTAATGCGCGTGAATGAAATCCACGGCCTGGCGGATTTTTTCGCGCGCATGGTCCGCCGGCGCGCTGCCTGCCGGATCGGCCGGCGCCGTCCCGCCGCGCCAGAGTTGCAGGAACAGGCGCGCCAGGAGCAGC
>JAXGSX010000390.1:0-2881 GCA_040775225.1 Kiritimatiellia bacterium
ATCCGCCGGCATGTGCCGCAAGAGCAACCCTCCCGCCATGCCCAGCGCGGCTATCAGCGCCAGCCCCGCTGCCAGGCCGTCCATGCCGTCAATCAGGTTGAAGGCATTGGTGATGGCCAGTATCCAGAAAACCGTCATCGCCAAATCCAGCGCCGCAGGCAAGGGCACCCCCAGGGCAATGCCGAACCGCATGTTGCAAACATACGCCAATATCGCGGCGGCCACCTGACCCGCCAGCTTGATCCAGGGACGGATGCCGCGCACATCGTCCACTACCCCCACGCCAGTGATCAAGGCGGAAAGCGCAAGAAATTTCAGCCACCAGGCCAGGTCCAGGTTGCCGGTAAACTCTTTCCAGGCCGGCAAAAACACCACCGCTGCCGCCGCATGGAACCCGGCAAACACCGCCACGCCGCCCAGGCGCGGCACCGGCCGGGTATGCACCCGGCGCTGATCGGGCAAGTCCACCAACCCCCGGGCCAACGCCAGCCGGCGCACCAGCGGGGTCAACATCAAAGTCACCAGGACCGCCGCGGAAAACGCCGCCAGATATTTTAAAATAAAATCGTAATGCATTGAGTCATCCACAGCAAAAGATATCCTTATTCTGCCGTAACTGCCGTAAAAAACAAGCAAATCCGGTGAAAACTCGGGATGGCGGCATTTCGGACAAGACGCCCAGGCGCATTCCGAACGCCGAACGCAGTGCGGCGCTACAGGAGAAGGATTCCGGACTGTAGTGTGCCACGGCGTGCCCGGCCACAGTCTGACGGAGCGGGGCCAATACATCAAATCCCGAATCGGCGATGAAAGCGAAACGACGCAGCTCTGGCGCGGCTTGGAAGTATAGTTTACCTCCTGAACCCCGCCATAAATCTCGCCGGTTTCCGGGTGCAAAGTTTCCGCAAAATGCCCGTCGCGCTCGGCATGTTGCGCCATCAGCATGAATTCGCGCCAGAACAAATCCGGCCGGCCATTGCGCAGCGCGGACTCGGCCCAGAAAACCTGAGCATGCGACGCCGACAAGGGCCCGCCCAGGATGGCGGTGCCGGCCGGGCCCAACATCCCATCGGACACTCCGCCGGCTATGACAATCAAGCCGTCCGCCAGGCGTTGCCGGAGGGCATGCTCCAGGACGCGCTCCAGCGGCTCTCCGGAATAGGTATAAAACAGCAGGGAATATTTCTGGTCCTCCTCTCCCCCCGCCCGATCCCGGCCAGATTCTGGGCCACCACCACATTGCTGATAAACCCGAAGGACGGCACAATCAATCCGATGCAGCCGGTTTTCCCCAGCACCAACGACCGCGCAACATGATGCGGATAATAGTTCAATTCATCCGCCACCCGCTCGACAGCGGCACGGGTCCCCGCGGAATCTGGCGGCTGCAATTCAGGGCGCGGGATACCGTCGAGTGATGCAGGCCCAGCCGGCGGGCAATATCCTTGATTGTGGACGGGGCATTTGACATGGCGGAAACTCTTTTGCGCACACGTTTGCGAAATTGAGACGTTTGTAGCAGCCGCGCGCGCGGGAAATAAGTAAAATATTGGGGTAATGGCCGGTAACCTGCCGGCATGGCGGACAACGATATCATCCATTAAACCGGACCGGCCATGGAATTGCCCTGATCGGCCGATCCAGCGGACATTGTCCGGTCTCCCGGCACAATGGCGCCATGTTCCCGGAGCAGGCGGCGCACATCGTCCATGGGCAGGTTTTCGGGATCGAGCCCGGTCCGCGCGCTGAGCGCGGCCATGGCGCCCGCCGCCTGCCCCATGGCCATGCAGGGACATTCAACCCGCAGCGCCGAGTTCGCTTCGCGGTCGCTGGCCAGGCACCGGCCGGCGACAATCAGGAAACGGCTGCCGGCGGGCAGCAGGGCGCCGCGCGGGATCGTCGGCAGCACCCCCTCCGGCAGGACGCGCTTGTTCAGGCCTTGGCCGTCATTCAAGTGTTCGTCTATCGGGTAGAAGGCGTAGCAAACCGCATCGTCGTACAACTTGCCGGCTTCGTAGTCGGCCGCGGTGATCGTCGTTTTGCCTTTGATCCGTACGGTTTCGCGAATGCCGACTTCCGGACAGACCCAGTCAATCCGAAAATCCTGCAGGCCGGGCTGTTTCCGGAAAAAGCGGTACATGCGCAGCAATGCCCGGCGGCCTTCCACCTCGGCCTGTGACCGGCCCTCGCTGGTATCCGCCATGGAAACGCGCACGTGATTGGCGTTGCGGCCGAACTTATTCAACAGCGCCTGCGGCCCAGCATTGTTCCACCCGATATCGGTGGCGGCCAGTTCGCCGGCGGCGATGGCCGCGGCCGCGGCTTGCTGCAGCGCAGCGGCATCCAGCGCGGCGGGTTGGTAGCCGGAACACCCGAAAGTCAGCGTCCCCGGTTGCACGATTTCGGAGCGGAGTAATTCCAGCCCGGCCAGGCTGACCAGGTTGGCGTCGCCGGTCGCGTCAATGAGCACCCGGGCCCGCACGGACTGCAGGCCGGTTTTCGTGCACACCTGCGCGGTCCATGCCCCGCCGGTCATTTGCAGGGAGGCGGGCAGCGCGTGAAACAGTACATCCGCTCCCGCGGCAAGCGCGGCTTCGTCGGCCAGAGCCGCGAAAATCGCCGCATCCATGCGCACATGCCGGGTGCCTTCGGAGGGCTTGGGCGGCGCCGTTCCGGTTTCCGCGCAGGTCTTGCAGAATAGTTCCCACCCGATGCCGCCGATCACCTGGCGGCCCCAGGCAAAGAAGTGCGCGGGATTGTTGATCCCGCCCATGGTCATCGTCCCGCCAAGCATGCCGCTCTTCTCCACCAGCAGCGTGCTCGCCCCGGCGCGGGCCGCCTGGATGGCCGCCACGGCGCCGGCGGTGCCGCCGCCGGCCAC
>JAXGSX010000391.1:0-2863 GCA_040775225.1 Kiritimatiellia bacterium
TGCGGTCCATGTTGGCCAGAGTGATGTCCATCGGCTTTTCGCTGAGCACATGCCGGCCGGCGCGCGCGGCGTCAATCGCGCCCTGATGGTGCAGCCCGGAAGGCGTGCAGACGCTGACCGCCTGGACGCCGGGCTCCCGGCGCAGCATCTCCCGGTGGCTGGTGTAGAAACGGGCCTTGTAACCCTTCTCGCGCAAAACTTTTTCGCGGCGCGGGTCAACATCGCAGACCGCGAGCAGCTCCGCTTCCGGGGCATTGGCGACAGCCTTGGCGTGATGCGGCCCGATGACTCCATACCCGATGATTCCCCATCCGATGCGATTGCTCATAATGCTCCCTGGTTTATACTGCGCCGAATAATACGCCGCGCGGATTCAGCGTGTGAATGAAAACGTCCCGGAAACAATGCCGCGCCGTTAAATCCCCGACAACATACCACTGCCGCCCGGGAGGGCAAAGGAAAAAATACGCGGTAAAAAGTCATTGAAATCTTGACGCGATTATACTAGTTTCATTAATCTGAAGTCGGGGATGCCTGATCGGTCAAGGACACTTTGTCGCAAGTTTCAATACTCGACAACCCGGGAGAACCAAAATCATGAAGTATGTGTTCATGCTGAAGGTCGTTTTGCTGGCCGGCTTGGCCGGCGCACAGGTGTGCCACGTCGTGCCGCCGGGCACGGACGGCGTTACGCCAGGCTATCCGTACGATTCTTGGACCAACGCCGCCACCAACATCCAGACCGCCGTCAATGCCGCGGCGGCCCAGGGCTGGACGAATGTCTGGATCACCAACGGCGCATATCGCCTGGCCAGCGAGGTTTCCATCGAAGATGCCATGATGGTGCGCAGTTGGCATGACGGCGCCATTGACCGCGCCGGGACCATCGTGGACGGCAATTATCCCAATACCACCAACCGCTGCTTCTGGCTGGATCATGCCGATGCCGTGTTGCGCGGGATCACCATCAGCAACGGCTATTCCGGCTCCGGCGGCGGGGTGCGTCTTGCCGGCGGCGCGGTCCTGGACGATTGCCTGGTGATCGGGAACCAGTCCAGTTCCTTTGCCGGCGGAGTTTACGCGGATCAGGGCACGGTCACCGGGTGCGTCGTTGCGGGCAATGCGTCAACCAACTATGGCGGGGGTATCCATCTGCAGAACTTGAGCCTGGCAATTGATTGCGTGATCAGTAATAACAAGTCCACAACCGGCGGCGGCATCCATATCAGTTCCGGCACGGCGATGCATTGCGTGGTGGAGGACAACCTGGGAACCAGCATGGGCGGCGGTGTCAAGGCCTCCGGCGGCAATTCCGCCGTCGTAGAGTCGGAAATTCTCCGGAACCGCACAACAGTATTTGGCGGCGGGGTGGCGCTTGAAAACAACTCCGCCGCGCGCAACTGCCTGATTGCCGGCAACACCAATATCTATAACCGCCGCTCATCCAATCGCGGTGGCGGGGGGGTGTACGTGTCCGGCAATGCCGTGGCGGAAGATTGCATTATCAGCAATAACAACGCCTACGGCGTCGGCGGCGGCGTGGCCGTGATTGCAGGCGGGATCGTGCGGCGGTGCACGATCTCCGGCAATCAGGCGGGAGCAGGCTATTATACCAGTGATTTTTACCAGGGCGCCGGGGTGTTTTATTACGGCTCCGGCACGGTGGAGAATTGCCGGATCATCGGCAATACATCGGTGTACAGCAGCGGCGCCGGAGTGGTGATCTGGGAGCATGAAGGCGCGGTATTGCGCAATTGCCTGGTGGCGGAAAATTCCGCGCCGAGCAATGCCGCCGGAATATATTTTTACCGTGGCACCTCCACCGTTGAAAACTGCACTGTCACGGCCAATCACGTCGCGCCGGGTTCCAGCGGCGGCGGCGGGGTTTACCTGTCCACCCAGCCAGGGAATTCGACCACCATCCGCAACTGCATCATCTACGGCAACACCAATCCGGCCGGCTACAGCAATATGTATTGGACTACTGCCGGCGATCGGGTGGTCGAAAATTCCTGCATTGCGCCGGTGCCGAATCATTATACTTTTATCACGGTCACCAATACTTTTGGAACCGACCCGCAACTGGACGAAGCATACCGCCTTGCTGGGGATTCCCCCTGCGTCAACGCCGGTTTATACCAGGCCTGGATGGACGATGCGCTGGACCTGGACGGGCGCGCGCGCCTGGACCGGTTTTCCGGCCTGGCGGACATCGGCTGTTATGAACACGTCGGCATGGGCGCGATGTTCCGCATCCGGTGACCGCGCGCAAAACCGCCGTTGATGGCGCGCCGTGCCGGGGCGGCCGGCCCAATGTCTGCATGCCGGTTGGAGTGCGAACCTGCGGTGAGCCTTCTGCCTGAGTGCCGTGGGAGGGCGAACCTGTGGTGAGCCTTCTGCTGCATTGACGCAGATATTTTCCAGATTCGGCGTTGTACAAAATGCCGCATTCACCCGGCGGCGCGGCCTGCCATTATATCCCTCCGCATTCCGGAGTTTTTTTGCTTGCATTGCCAGGCAGCCTGACATACACTGATGCGCGTTAATCCGGGGGGGAGTAGCTCAATTGGTTAGAGTCCCAGACTGTCGATCTGGTTGTTGCGGGTTCGAGTCCCGTCTCTCCCGCCACCGATTGCCGCGTTGATGTTTTGCGTGCGCCGCATCCGCCGTCCGATCAGTAGAACCGGGCCTGCCGGATTGCGCAGATGCCGGCCGTCCGTCCGCCGCGCGCCGGCAAGGTGTTTCCGGCATTCATGGCGATGTAGCTCAGTTGGTAGAGCGGAGGACTCATAAGCCTTAGGTCCGGGGTTCGAATCCCCGCGTCGCCACCACATTCCATAAGTTTGAGGTAGCCTTGTGACCA
>JAXGSX010000392.1:0-2846 GCA_040775225.1 Kiritimatiellia bacterium
ATCGTCGTCATCAACAAAATTGACAAACCTGCCGCCCGGCCGCATTGGGCGGTGGACCAGGTGTTCGACCTGTTCGTCAAGCTGGATGCGCCGCACGAAATTCTGGATTTTCATGCGCTGTACGCCTCCGCCACCGGCGGCTACGCCGGCGAAGACCCGGACCGGCCGGGCGCCGATATGCAGCCGCTGTTCGAGGCCATCATCCGGCGCATTCCCGCGCCGTCCGGCGATCCGCGCGGTCCGCTGCAAATGCAGGTCAGCACGATTGACCATTCGCCCTTCCTGGGGCGGCTGGGCATCGGCAAAATCACTTCCGGCGGCATGCAGGTTGGGCTGACGGCGGCGGTGGCCGGAAGCGCCGGGCAACTCCGCCCGACGCGCATCACCAAGATTTACCGGTTCGATTGCACCCGCAAAGTTGAAACTGAACGCGCCGGGCTGGGTGACATCGTGGCGGTGGCCGGCCAGGAGGATTTGTCCGTCGGCGACACCTTCACCGATCCCGACCAGCCCCGGCCGCTGCCGGTGCTGCCCATTGATCCCCCCACGGTCTCGATGTTGTTTCTGCCCAACAATTCGCCTTTTGCCGGTAAGGAGGGGGAATTCATCACTTCCACGCATCTGGCCGAACGCCTGCGCCGGGAAGCGTTGGTGGATGTGGCCCTGGCCGTGGAGGAACTCCCGGGGTCGCCCGGATTCAAGGTGTCCGGCCGGGGCGAGTTGCACCTGTCCATTCTTATTGAAAAAATGCGCCGGGAAGGCTACGAATTCCAGGTGAGCTGTCCGCGGGTGATCTTCAGGGAACAGGCGGGCCGGCGCCTGGAACCCTACGAGGAATTACTGGTGGAAATGGCGGAGGAATATTCCGGCACGGTCATCGAAAAACTGGGCGCGCGCAAAGGCTTGTTGCTGGAGATGCAGCGATCGAACGGCTTGATGCGGCTGAAGTATAAAATTCCCACACGCGGACTGCTGGGTTTCAAATCCGAATTCATGTCGGACGTCAAGGGTATGGGAATGCTGACCTACGTTTTCCTGGAATACGACGAATTCGCCGGCGAAATGCGGCAGCGCAAAAACGGCGTGCTGGTTTCCACGGAAACCTGCACGACCGTGGCTTATGCGCTTTTCAACCTGCAGAAACGCGGCCGGCTTTTCCTGGAGCCGGGAGTGCGCATTTACCGGGGGCAGATCATCGGCGAACATTGCCGGGGCAACGATCTGGCGGTCAACCCCGCCAAGGGCAAACACCTTACCAACGTGCGGGCCGCCGGATCGGATGAAAACGTCATCCTGACGCCTGCCGTCCGGCTGAGCCTGGAAGATTGCATCGCTTACATCAACGATGACGAGCTGGTGGAAATCACGCCGCAAAATATCCGCCTGCGCAAGCGCCAGGCGCCGCGGGAGTAGGCCCTTTAAATTAATTGCGTCTTTGATTGCATTTGACGGCGGTTTCTTTTATCATAAATCCTTTTAACGGCGGTTTCCGGCAGAATTTAATGAAAATACCACAACTCTCCATCGGCAACCTGGCTTTGAATGTTCCTGTAATCCAGGGCGGCATGGGGGTGGGCGTATCGAAGCGATCGCTGGCCGGCGCCGTATCGGCGGAGGGCGCCCTGGGAGTCATCGCCAGCGTGGGGCTGGGCGAGGAGGTCGCTTCCAACGCTTCCTACGCCGACCGCTCCAGCGCCGCCTTGCGCGCGGAAATCCTTGCCGTCAAGCAGCGGCGCCTGCCGGTGGGCGTTAATGTCATGGTGGCGCTGACCAATTACGCCAGCCTGGTGCGCGCCAGCATCGAGGCCGGCGCCGACGCCATCATTTCCGGCGCGGGCTTGCCCCTGCACCTGCCCGAAATAGCCGGGCCGGCCGGCGTCAAACTGATTCCCATCGTTTCCTCCGGCCGCGCCGCCGACATCATCTGCCGCGCCTGGTGGAAACGCGCCGGCCGTCTTCCCGACGCGCTGGTGGTGGAAGGACCGCTGGCCGGCGGGCACCTGGGATTCAAATTCGAGGAATTGCGCGACGGCACGGCGCAGCCCCTGGAGAAACTGGTTGCGGATGTGCTGGGAGTGGCAGCAGTCTGGAGCGCGCGCGGCCGCCGGCCGATCCCGGTCCTCGCCGCAGGGGGGATTTATACCGGCCGGGATATCGCCGGGTTTCTGAAAATCGGCGCCGCCGGCGTGCAGATGGGCACGCGTTTCGTCGCCACCCATGAATGCGACGCCGCGGACGCCTACAAGCAGCAATACGTGCAAGCCGCGCGCGAAGACGTTATTTTGATCAAGTCGCCCGTCGGCCTGCCGGCCCGGGTTCTGAAAAACGCGTTTACCGAGGCCAGCCAGCATGGCGCGAAAACGAAATTTTCCTGCCCTTACAAGTGCCTCCTGACCTGCGACGCCGGCGCCGCCAATTACTGCATCGCCAAGGTGCTGCTCCAGGCCAGCCGCGGCCATTTCGACCAGGGGTTTGCCATGTGCGGGGCGAATGCCTGGCGCGTGGATCGCATCGTCAGCGTCCACGAGCTGATCCGGGAATTGATGGCGGAACTGTCGGAAGCCTGACCGCGACGGTCCGGGTGGTCCGGCCGGTTCCGGAATTCCCGCTTGACTTTAGCGGCGCGGGAACACAATATTATGCCGGATTGCGGAATGGGCTGTTTGCCGCCGTTCGGGCCGGCGGCCCCGGCGCCATCTTCCGCTTTAACCAAAATTCATGGGAGATGCATCATGGCACAACCGGAAATGAAAATCGGACCGTGGCTGCAGGAAGGATTCAATTTATACAAGAAAAATTTCCTGCTGCTGATCGTGGTCAACTTGCTGGCGTTGCTGCTGGGGCAA
>JAXGSX010000393.1:0-2846 GCA_040775225.1 Kiritimatiellia bacterium
AGCCGTCACCACCGGGCTGATCCCGCCCGGCTCCAGCGTTTTGATCGCCCCGGCCAACTCCGCCCGCCTGGTAGTCGGATCAACCCACCCCCAGTAGCCGCCGTCATCGGCCTTGATCCCTTCCGAGACCTGGCGGGCCATGGCGGCGAAATCCTGGCCGTCCAGCAGGCGCTGCCGGATTTCATTGGCTTGTTTTAATTTGACTGCCTGCTCTTCGTCGGTCTGGCCGCGGTTGAGCGCGATCAAACGCAGTTCAACCTGGTTGGGTACGCGATATTCTTCGATGGCCGATGCATAGGCGTCGCGCACGGCCTGGGGCGACACCAGCACCTTGTCTTCCACCTCGCGCTCGCGCATATAGGATATGATCATGGTGCTGCGCAATGACTCGCGCCATTCGTCCATGGTCAAGCCTTCGGATTCCAACGCCTTGAGCAATGCCGCACGGCTGCCGTTGAATCGCGTGCGCTCGATTTCATCCATGCGGCTGTTGACCACGTTATCGGGAATGGTTCCCTGCATGCGCCGGAAAGCGTCCAGGATCAATTCCCGCTCGATCAAGGCTTCCAGGGTATTGGTAAAGGCGGCTTCCACGCGGTCGGCCAGTTCCGGCCCCTGGAACGACTGCTGCAACTGGCGTTCCACCGGCTGCATGGCGGTCAATGTTTCACGGACGGTGATCACCTGATCATTGACGACCGCGGCGTAGCCGTCCATGGGTATGCGGCGGGCCGGGGCGGATTCCGCGGCCGCGCATCCTAACGGCGCAGCCATGGCGATTAAAGCTATGAATTGCCGGGCTTGCATGTGCCAAAGTATCTGATCCCAATAGACCGCGCTCAACCTTTTTCGGCGGCGCGGCTGATGTTTTATAACGTATGCTGTTAATTTAACATCATTCCCGGGATACTGCAAGCATCCCTGAATAAATTCTCCGGTTGGGGCGGCCTTTCCGGGCAACCATCGGGAATATTGGCGGCAGCCGCCAGGCCTGCGCCGGCGCATAACACGCTTGAAAATCCTTCCCTTTTGCCCCATACTGCCGGCGCGTCGAAAAGCCGCCCGGCGCGGCCGCGGCATACAAAAACACATCGTGTATAAATCAGCCGGCAGGAAACCAATATGCAAAAGCAACCCGATACCACCGCAAAACGTCCGGCGCCGGCCGGCATGATTTATCGAGCGCCGGAATTTTCAACGCCGCCGGAAATCAACGGCGAATGGGATAAACCCGCCTGGCGCCGGGCGGCCCCCGCAGTCCTGGAGCATTACATGGGCCGCCGTCCGGAACATTTCCCGCGGACGGAATTCCGCGCCGCTTACGACCGCGAGGCGGTTTACGTTATTTTCCGGGTGGCCGACCGTTACGTGCGCGCCGCGGTGGAAGACGATTTCCAGGGTCCCGTATGCCATGACAGCTGCGTGGAGTTTTTTTTCACTCCCGGCCCGGACATGCATGCCGGCTATTTCAACCTGGAGATGAACTGCGGCGGCTCGCTGCTGCTGCACTGGCAGACGGCGCCGCGGCGGGGCCAGCGGGTCAGCGACGCCGATTGCGCCCGCATTGAAAAATTCCACCTGTTGCCGCGGATCGTCATGCCGGAAATTGAAGCGCCCACCGTCTGGACCGTGGAATACAGACTGCCGCTGGAGATGCTGCGCCGCTACATGCCCGCGCTGGCCAAGCCGGCGCCGGGGACCGTCTGGCGGGCGAATTTTTACAAGTGCGGCGATGAAACTTCGCATCCGCATTGGCTGACATGGGCGCCGGTGGACCATCCCCTCCCCGACTTCCACCGGCCGGAGTCGTTTGGATGGCTGGAATTTGCGGAATGACCCAACTGATCCGCAGATTATTCAGATTATTTAAGGAAGGAAATCATCCGCAGATTCCGCAGATTTACGCCGATTATTCAATTGAATAGATTGTCCATCATCAACGACAAAACCATAAATTATTTATTGCTGGCAGCCCTGGCGGCTTTGCTGCTGGCGCCATTCTGGCTGAAGCCCGCCGGGCTGGGCCGGCCGGAGGATGCCTGCCCGCTGGTGATCGTCACACCGCACAACGAAGCCGTGCGGTTTGAGTTCGAACTGGCATTCGACCGCTGGCACCGCGAAAAATTCGGCCGGGCCGCGGCAATTGACTGGCGCAACATCGGCGGCACCAGCGAAATCGCACGCTACCTGGACGGCGAATTCATAGCCGCCCGGCAGGCCGGCCGGGCGGGCATCGGCATTGACCTGTTTTTCGGCGGCGGCCAGTACGACCACGGCCGCCAGGCGCGCCGCGGTCAGATTCAGCCATCGCGCATCCGTCGGACGCATCCGGAATGGTTTGCGGAATCCGTCATCACGCCGTCATACGCCGGCGAAACGTTTTACGACCCGGCGGGCCGCTGGTTCGGCTGCTGCCTGTCCAGTTTCGGCATTTGCTGTAATCTCGACGTGCTGGCGGAGTTGGGCATCGCCGACCCGCCGGCGCAATGGTCCGACCTGGCGGATAGCCGTTATTTCCGGCGCCTGGCCCTGGCCGATCCCACCAAAAGCGGCTCAATCAACAAGGCGTTTGAAGTGCTGATCCAGGCGGAAATGGCGGCGGAACTGCGCGATCGCGGCATAACTGCCGGGGCCGCAGCCGCGGACGATCTGGAAGCCGGCTGGCGCCGCGCCTGGATGCTGTTGCGCCGCATCGGCGTCAATGCCCGTTACTTCACCGATGCCGCCAGCATGGTGCCTATGGACGTAGCCCAGGGCAACGCGGCGGCCGGCATGTGCATTGACTTTTACGGCCGTTTTGAAAGCGAAACCATCCTGCGCAATGAAAATTCCGCGCGCCTGCTGTA
>JAXGSX010000394.1:0-2837 GCA_040775225.1 Kiritimatiellia bacterium
AAAAGGGGTCAGTCAAGGATTATATCAATTATGCTTGACAGCGCGTGGTGGATGTGGGATTGTTTAAGTGATGGCTAGACAATTACGCATTGAATATGCCGGAGCGCTCTATCACATTATGGCGCGTGGCGATCGGCGTGAGCCGATTGTTTCCGATGACACGGATTACAATATGTTCTTGGAGACCTTGGGCGAGATGTGCCAGCGGACCGGCTGTGTGGTGCATGCCTATGTGATATTGCCCAACCATTATCATCTGGCGCTGGAAACGCCGGAGGCGAATCTGGTGGGCGGGATGCGCTGGTTGCAAAACACATATACCCGCCGCTACAACACCCGGCATAAGCTGTGGGGGCATGTGTTTGGCGGGCGATACAAGTCGCTGTTGGTGGATGGCGGGGACCTAAAATATTTTCGATGTTTGCTGGAATATATTCATCTGAATCCGATTCGGGCGGGGTTGGTGCCGCCGGGTGGCCGATTGGAGAGTTATGAATGGAGCAGTTTAAAGGAGTATTTGTCGGTGCCGGCGCGGCGGCCGAAGTGGTTATGCGTGGAGCGTGGGTTGTCGGTTTATGGATTGACGGACAATGGATCTGGGCGCCGGGAATATTTGCGGCATTTATGCGCGGCGCATGACCAGGCGCGTCCGAAACTGGCGGGTTTGCCGGCGGTGAAAGAGCTGGGATTAAGTTTACAGAACTGTATCAGTCGAGGCTGGTATTTTGGCAGCCAGATATTTGGCGAGCAGTTGTTAAAGATGAGCGGAGAGGATTTGGCGGAGAAGCAGACGAAGCGAGCGGATGGTTATTATGGTGCGCAGTTGCAGGATCATGGGGAGTTGCGAGCGCGTGGGATATTGTCGGCTGGGTTGAAGGTGTTCGGATTGACGGAATCGGAGTTGATTGGTTTGCGGAATACGGATTACCGTAAATTACTGTTAGCTGAGGCGATCAGGGCTGAGACGGCACTGGGGCTGGATTGGATCCGGTCGGCATTGAATATGGGCGACCGATCATATTGCAGTCATTTAATACAACGGCAAAAACATTGCTTAAAAAACAGTCCCAAACTTAGAGCCATAAGGGACAAGTTGCTTAATATTATAAGAATCCTTGACTGACCCCATTTTCCCGCTGGCATGTCAACGAGACCGGCAACAAGGTGCTGGCGCTGAATATTGCCCGTTACTTCAAGCTGCGGCTGGGATTGAACGATCCGGATGCCTGGTTTGCCGCCCGGATGTGCGATACGATGATGAGCGAGTGCCAGATGGGCGGCCGGCAAACGTTGCTTTAAGAAACATGACGCAGGGCCTAAGCGCGCGATGTCATGTATTTCCCGCAGCGCGCTATGCCCCCGGGGCGATCGCGCCGGCCAGCCATTGGTAAATTTCCGCGGCGGCCTGGCGGAAGGCCGCCGCGCTGTGGCGCTCTTCCGCCAGTTGCCGCGCGCGTTCCGCCAGCCGTACCGCGCCCGGCGCGTGCCGGATCGCGCAAGTCACGGTTTAGCTTACGGAACAAAGTCAACGCTCTAAACCAACAAATTGCATGCCCATTGCCAACTCATTTCTGGATGCTGAAGCCTACCGGCAAAGTTTCCGGTTGCCCGCCGCCGGCTTTAATCATTTTAGCGGGCAGCCCGCGAAAATATTGTGTTTTCCCGGCGGCATGGCGGTTCGACCGTGAAAACACCATGTGAATATTCGTACCGGTCGCGGTCATTGGTGCATTGCGCCTGTTTCAACCAGGCATTCCAGACGCGTTCCAGTTGCGCATCGGTAAGCGATTTCAAATCCAGGTCTTCGTCGCTTAAAAATTGATCGCGGATATTGACGGTCATGGCCAGCCTCCCGGCACTTCGAACGGCAGGATGGATTCGGCATGTTCCACCATAATCTTATGCGCCGCCACAAGCGGCTGGTTGGCAAGTTGTTTCGAAATTGCCGGCCAGGCTTGCGCCCACGGCTCCGCCGCCGCCATATAACGCGCCAGCCGCGCCTCGTTGGCATGCATGAATCCGCGTCTTTCGGCGTCCAAAGCCGCTTCCAACGCTGCCAAACCCTTGGATATGGTTTTGAGCAAAGGGCGCTTTTGGGACAAATCTGCGGCTTGGGCCGGATATTGGGCGGACAATTCCATCAATTCGCGCGCGCTGCGCGAATAGATCAGGCGTTGATCAGTATCCGTAATGGTTTCCGCCAGGGCGCCGATCACCGCGTAATCTTTTTCACGATTGGTCTTTTTGGTTTCGATCAGATCGGCCGGCCGCAGAAATGGCGGGTCGCATTGCGCCTGTTCGATCCATAACTGCGCGAGGCGTTCACGCGCTATGCGCGGGGGGCGCGTCACGAAATCTGTACGGATACGCATTCCATCGTGGATGAACTCAAAATGGGAACTCCACCCGGCCGCCAGCCAGCGAATGTCCAGCGGCGCGCCAAAGCGGTAACAGGCGCCGTGAGTTGCCAGCACCGCCTGAACATGGCGCATTGTTTCATCGTCCTCCCGCAAGATCCAGTCGCCATCCTTGCTCATGATCGCCAGGCGATGCAGGACCACGGCCTGTCCGCCGCTCAATATGGCGCGCCGGCGGCCATCGTTGAATTCGCCGGTGAGTTGGAGATAAATGTTCATGGTGACTATGGTTTATTTTGCCAAAACCAGCGCGGGAAACAAGTAAATTTGGACAGAGATAATTCTCCTGAATCCGTGATGAGGACACAGAACCCCGAATCCTGAACACCGCACCGGCCGGTTATTGTGGAAATTGTGGGCGGGAGCTTGGCGCGGTGTATGACGTTCAATGCGGTTGTTTTGCCGGCAGCGGGCTATGGT
>JAXGSX010000395.1:0-2821 GCA_040775225.1 Kiritimatiellia bacterium
CATGCCGGCCGCATTGGCTGAGGCTATAGGCCTGAAACACGGGGAACAGGTCCAGTGGGAATTGCTGAATCGCGGCGAGCTTCACCTCGTGCGCAAGCAAGTTCCTATGCCGAGGGCAAAATGTCGGGCGCACCCCTCAAAAATGTAGGAGGTTTTTCGACGGAATCAAAATATAGGACTGACCCCTATGCCCCCTGACCCCTATGCCCCCTATGCTATGCAGTATTCACATGGTTGAATCATAGACGAGGCGGGAGCTGTCCTGCAAGCGTAAAAAGGGGCAGGCAGCTGCACGACAGGGGCCGGGTTTGCCTTGACACCATCCGCCGGGGCGGTATCATAGGCCATACCTGCAAATGAAAATTTAAAACAAGGAGCAGACGCATGGCCAAGAGCAAACTCAGCAGGAAGGACCGTCAGCAATCCCGCCGCAACGGCTTTGTCCGCATTGCCGTAATCGGCACCGGCGGCATGGGGCGCGGGCATTGCCGCTGTATTCAGTCGGTGCCCCATGCGCGGTTGGCGGCGGTCTGCGACACAAACCTGCCCTCGGCCGAGGAAGTCGGCCATGAGTGGGGCGTGCCGCACTTCGGCGATCACCGTGACTTGATCAGGGCCGGCGTGTGCGACCTGGTGTTGATTGCCACGCCGCATCCCTTCCATATGCAGGTGGCGGTGGACGCTATGCATGCCGGCCTGCACGTGATTTCCGAAAAACCGCTGACGGAATCCATTGCCACCGCGGAAAAGATGGTACAGGCGGCCAGGCGCCACAAGGTGGTTTTCACGGTGATGTTTCAATTGCGCTTCAGCCCCAACATGGTCAAGGCCCGCGAATTAATCCAGGCCGGCCATATTGGCGCCATCAACCGCACCATGCTGGTGGATTTGCAGTATCGCTCGCAGAGTTATTACGATGCCGGACGGTGGCGCGCCACCTGGCGGGGCGAAGGCGGCGGAGTGATGATGAATCAATCGCCGCACATGCTGGACATGTTCGTCCAACTGGCCGGCCTGCCCAGCCAGGTGCTGGGCATTACTTCCACCCGCATGCATAAAATCGAGGTGGAAGACCAGGCCGAGGCGCTGCTGCGTTATCCCGGCGGCGGCGTGGGCTACCTTTATTGCACGACCTGCGAAACCGCCCCCGGCCAAACCATCGCCGTCTGCGGCGACAAGGGCAAATTGTTGATCCGGGACGGAAAATTGTCTTTTTATCAATACCATCCCTCCCTGAGCGAACATGTGCGTAAAAGCACCGACATGTGGGGCAGCCCGCAGGTCTGGGAAGTGCCGGTAGCCACCCAACTGGCGCAGGTCGCCCACAGTGATTACGAAGATTCCGACCGCGCGCCGCAGCAGGCGGTCAGCCACACGCAAGTGATAAAGAACACCGTGGACAATATCCTCTTCGGCGCGCCGCTGGTGACGCCGGGCGAAAGCGGCCTGGGCTCGCTGGAATTAGCCAACGCCATTACCCTGTCGTCGCATACCGGCGGCTGGGTCAAACTGCCGATCAGCCGCGCCCGGTATGCCGCTTTGCTGGAAAAACTCCGCCAATCGTCCAAGGGCGAGAAGAAGAATGTGCGCGAACAGCGGGTGACCGATCCGCGCATCATGGCGAAATGACGGTATGCTATGGGATCTTTCCAACCCGGGATTGATGTTCTGCTGGGGCGCCGCCGGAATTGGCTGGCTGGGGCGCGCGTGGGCCTGGTGAGCCACCTGGCCGCCGTGGACCGCCTGGGCGCGACAACCGCGGAAAGGCTGCGGCTGTGCCGCGGCTGTCGGCTGGCGGCCCTGTTCGGCCCCGAGCATGGATTCACCGGCGCCGCCGGCGCGGGCGCCCGGGTGGGACATGGGCGGCATCCTCTCTGGCATGTGCCGGTTTATTCCCTGTACGGCGCCGTCCGGCGGCCAAAGCCGGCGCAATTGCGGGGGTTGGACTTGCTCGTGTTTGATTTGCAGGACCTGGGCGCGCGGCCTTACACTTACGTTTCCACTTTACGCGGCGTGCTGGAAGCCGCCGGAGCGGCCGGCCTGCCGGTGGTTGTCGCCGATCGGCCGATTCCCCTGCCGCAGGCCGTTGACGGCCCGTTGCCTGATGGCACTTGCGACAGCTTTGTCTGCGCCGTGCCGGCGTCCATGGCTTACGGCTTGACCCCGGGCGAGGCGGCGCTCTGGCTGCGGCGCAAGCTCGGCCTGGACGCGGATGTGCGCGTGGCGGCCATGGCGGGATATCGCCGGCAACCGGGACGGGATGCCGATTGGCCGCTCTGGCTGCCGCCGTCGCCCGGCATCCGTTCATGGGAAACCGCCCGCTGTTACCTGGCGACGGTCTTCGGCGAGGCGTTGCCGGCCGTGGACACCGGCCGGGGCACCAACATGGTTTTCCAGGTTTTCGGCGCGCCCTGGATGCGCGCCGCCCCGGCGCTGGACTGGCTGCGCCGGCAGTCGCTGCCGGGGGTTGAATTTTATGCCCACTCCTACCAGCCGGCCGGCGCGGACAGGCTGCTGGACGGCATCCGCCTGGCGGTGCATGATCCGCGTGTTTTCCGGCCCGTCGCCGCCAGCCTGGCGATCCTGGAGTGCCTGCAGCGGCTGCATGGCGCCGCGCGCATCTGGCGCGCGCGGGGCGCTCGGCCGGATTTTTTTGACAAGCTCTACGGCTCGCCCATGACGCGCATCCAATTGCAGCAGGGCCGCGGGTGGCGGGAAATCAGCGCCGGCTGGCGCGCCGGCCTGCGCCGTTTCAACGCCGAGCGCCGGGAAGTGTTGCTTTATTAACCGCGGGACGGAACATTATGCAATCAGGCAATCA
>JAXGSX010000396.1:0-2803 GCA_040775225.1 Kiritimatiellia bacterium
CCGAAAGGCATGGCGCCGGACTCGAACCAGCAATCCAGCACTTCCGGCACCCGGCGCATCCGGCCGCCGCAATCCGGGCAGACAGGCATGACCTGGTCGAGATGTTCCTTGTGCAGGTCCTGGACGGCATGGCCGGCGGCGGCCGCAATTTCCGCGCGCGATCCCAGCACCAGCCGCCGGCCGCAGGCGCGATTTTCGCAAACCCAGACCGGTATGGGCGTACCCCAGTAACGCGAGCGCGAAATATTCCAATCCCGGGCGCCTGCAAGCCATTTGCCGAAGCGGCCATGTTGCACATGTTCCGGCACCCAGCGAATGGTCTCGTTCAGGCGCAGCAGTTCCGGCTTGATTTTTTCAACGGCAAAATACCAGGCATCCATGGCCCGGTAAATCAACGGCGTGCGGCAGCGCCAGCAATGCGGGTAGTTATGCTCCAGGGTGCGGTGCGCCAGCAGGAGCCCGCGCTCCTTGAGCAGCCGGATGATATCCCGGTTGCATTCGTGCACATTGCGGCCGGCGAAATCCGGCACTTCGTCCGTGAAACAGCCGCGGGCATCCACGGGGTTGCGCACTCCCACGCCATGGCGTTTGCACAGCCAGTAATCCTCCTCGCCGAAGGCCGGCGCGCAATGCACGATGCCTACCCCGTCCGTCAGCGTCACGAAATCCGCCGCCAGAATGCGGAATGCCCCCTGTTGCGCCTGATCCTGGAAGTAAGGAAACAGCGGGAGATAATGCCGGCCGACCAGGTCCGTGCCGGCGAACCGGGCCGCGATGCGGGGCTGCTCGCCAAACACGCCGGACCACTGCGGCAGGAGCGCTTCGGCCATCACCAGCGTCCGGCCTTCGTGTTCGAAAGCAACGTACTGGTAATCCGGGCCTACGGCCAGCGCCAGGTTGGACGGCAGGGTCCAGGGCGTGGTGGTCCAGGCCAGGTAGTAAGTCGGGCGCCCTTCCATCTCATCCAAAGCCTTGAAAGCCACCAGGATTTCCGGATCCTGGCGCGGCCGGGTGGAATCGGATTCGCGGGTATCGGATATGGACAAGGCCGTTTCACAGTGGTAGCAATACGGGGTAACGCGGTAATCGCGGTAAATCAGGCCGCGCTCGTACGCCTGTTTGAAGACCCACAGCACGGATTCCATGTAATCCGCGTCCAGGGTACGATAGGCATGTTCGTAATCCACCCAGCGCCCGATTTTGCGGATGTATTCCGCCCAGGCCGCATTGCAATCGGCCACCAGATTCCGGCAGGCATCGTTGAATGCGGCGACGCCATAACGCGTTTCAATTTCCGTTTTATCGCTGATGCCCAGTTGTTTTTCGACGGCATTTTCGATCGGCAAACCATGGCAATCCCAGCCCCAGCGCCGCGGCACCGACCAGCCGGACATCGTGAAAAACCGCGCCATGGCATCCTTGAGGATGGAGACAAAAATGGTTCCATAATGCGGAGCGCCGGTCGGGAATGGCGGTCCGTCATAAAACACCATCTCCTTGCGGGAGCGCTCCAGGGATTTATCGAAGATGCGGCGCCGATCCCATTCGGCCAGCAATTGGCGTTCCAGCGAGGGAAAATCAACATGTGCGGGAACTTGGTTATACATCGTGCGGCACCCCTTGACCACGCCGGACGGCCGGGGCGGCAATTGCCCCGGCCAGTCATCGGTAAAAATGGTGGGCAAGTGTATCATATCCCGCGGCGGCTTCAAGTATTTTCCGGCGAAAAAATGCTTGTGAAGCCGGCCGGGGGTATGTTATAAGAAAAATCAAATCTGCAGGGCGCGACGCGGGCATTCCGGCGCCGGCCCTGCCGGCAAGCGAGGAGCATCAACATGCGCAGTACCATTATTTACGCCGCGCTGACGCTGGCGCTGGCGCACGCCGCGCCGGCCAATGAAGCACCTGTTTCCGCCGAAAAGACGTCTCCGGCACGCTCAATGGAAAAATTCATGCAGTCATTGAGCTATGCCGATAGCGCAGCCGTCAGTGAGTACTGCCACGCCGGCGGAGATGTGAATATCTGCGATCCGTACACCGGCATGGCGGCCCTGCATTTTGCCGCCCGCAACAACCGCCGCTCAGCCGCTGCAATGCTGCTGGATGCCGGCGCCAAAGTCAACCAGCGCAATAAAACCGGGGCCACGCCATTGCACCTTGCCGCCTCCCGCGGGCATGCGGACATGGCGATCATGCTGTTGCGGCATGGCGCTGATATTGACGCTTATGATCGGGACGGATTGACCCCGTTGCACCTGGCGTCCCAGCACAACCATCCGAAGATGGTGGAACTGCTGGCCGGCTGGGGCGCAGACATCGAAGCCCGCACCAACGACCGCGGACTTACCCCCCTGCACTGGGCCGCCTACATCGGCTGCCCAAATACCGTTAAAGCCCTGATGCGCTGCGGCGCCAATCCTGGCGCGACGGACAACCTGGGGCGCACCCCGTACGACTGGGCCAATCATTCGCTGCGCCCCGCTTCCGCCCGCATCCTGGCGCGCCGCGGCGGGCATTGGCTCGGACACTGAAGCTAATCCGCGAGAACGCCTTGGGGAAAAAATCAAAAATAAAATGCATCGGCATTTTGACCGCCGGCGGAGATTGCCCGGGGTTGAATGCCGCCATCCGCGCCGTGGCCAAAGCGGCGATCAACCACTTTGACATGCGGGTGATCGGCATCCTGGACGGATTCCGCGGCCTGGTGGAAAACCGGTCCATCCCGCTGGACGCCCAGGCGGTCAGCGGGATCCTGACGCACGGCGGCACGATCCTCGGCACCAGCCGCGACAAGCCGCACAAG
>JAXGSX010000397.1:0-2796 GCA_040775225.1 Kiritimatiellia bacterium
ACAGCAACCAGGGTTCCGTCGCCGGCGGGATTTACATGTCGGACCTGGGCCCGGCCAGCCGCGTTGCAGATTCCACCATCGGCTACAATGTTGCGACCAACATTACGGCCGACGAACGTTATGGCGGCGGCGGGATTTTCATCTCCTACACCGGAACCGTGGAACGTTGTTCCATCATCGGCAACATTTCCCACAGCGGCGGCGGCGGGATCATGACCATGCATTATATCGGCTATCCCGTGCAGCAAAACGGGATGGTAACCATATCGAATTGCGTGATCTACGGCAATAGCGCCTACGGCGGAGCGGCGCAGAGGCAGGGTGGCGGCCTGGCGTGTTCCCGGGTCGGCGTCATCGCCCATTGCCTGATCGGATGTAATTTCTCGTCGAATTCGGGCGGCGGCCTCTCGTTCTATAACGGCGGCATGATCCGCAACAGCCTGGTGTACAGCAATGCCGCCAATGTGGCGGGCGGTATTTTCCTGGTTTACTCGGGCGTGGTGGAAAATTGCACGGTGGCGGGCAATGCCGCAACCAACCGCGGCGGCGGCCTTTATCTCCTGAATCATGCGGGGTATAGCGAGAATACCATCAGTTATTTCAACACGTCCTGGAACTATTCCGCCACCAGCAACCTTTATATTGACGGCGGAGCCAGAATGTTCACCAATTGCTGCATCGGCGGCATCGGGACGGTATCCGGCACGAACAACATCGAGAGCGATCCGGCTTTTGTGAATTGGGCGGCCGGCGACTACCATTTGCAGAAAGCATCCCCCTGCGTCAATGCGGGAGTCAACCGGGACTGGATGCGGGACTATCCCCGGGATGCGGACGGGCTCCGGCGGATCAGCGACGCCATCGTGGACATGGGCGCGTTGGAATACCAGCATGCCGGGACGATGCTGCGGATTCGTTGACCGCGCCCGCCGGCGCCTCGCCCGGCAACCTGCTCCGCTGATGCTTCCTTCCGGTTTGCCCGGCATAGGCATTGCATTTTCAGGCGGCTTGCAGTATGATAATCCCATTTGACGACGGTCCTGCGCGAGCCGGGCCGCCGCGCGGCGCGGGAAAGTGTACAACTTGAGGAGCAAGATGAATTTCGAATTAGCGGCGAATACGGTGCGGGGGCTTTCGATTGACGGCGTGCAACAGGCCAATTCCGGCCATCCGGGGCTGCCGCTGGGGGCGGCGGATTTTGCGTCGGTGCTGTTTTTGAAGCATTTGAAACATTGCCCGTCCGACCCGGCCTGGCCCGATCGCGACCGGTTCGTTCTTTCCGCCGGGCATGGCTGCATGTTGTTGTACAGCCTGCTCCATTTGTCGGGGTATGACCTGGCGCTGGAGGATTTGAAGCAATTTCGCCAGTATGGCAGCCGCACGCCCGGGCATCCGGAACATGGCCTGACCTCCGGCGTGGAAACCAGCACCGGGCCGCTGGGGCAGGGCATCGGCAATGCCGTCGGCATGGCGCTGGCCGAGGCCATGCTGGCGGCGCGTTTCAACCGCGGGGCACGCCGTCCGGTGAATCATTACACCTACGCGCTCTGCAGCGACGGCGACATGATGGAAGGGATTTCGCACGAGGTCTTTTCGCTGGCCGGGCATCTCAAGCTGAACAAACTCGTGGTCTATTACGATTTCAACCGGATAACGATTGAAGGCGCCACCGACCTGGCCTACAGCGACGATGTCCGCAAACGGTTTGAGGCTTATCATTGGAATGTGCTGGAAATTGACGGGCACGACTACGCCGCCATTGACGCGGCCCTGGCGGCCGCCCGGGATGAACAGGCACGCCCGACGCTCATCATCGGCCGCACGATCATCGGCAAGGGCAGTCCGAACATGGCCGGCACGGCCGAATCGCACGGCGCGCCGCTGGGCGAAGCCGAAGTCAAGGCCACCAAACGCAATCTCGGGCTGCCGGACGATCAGTCGTTCCATGTGCCGGCGGCAACGGCGGAAATTTTCGCCGCGCGGCGCGCGGCATGGCAGGCCGCGCGGGACGGGTGGCAACGCGAATTTGAAGCGTGGCGCGCGGCCGAGCCCGACCTGGCCGTTGCCTGGGATGCCGCCGCGAACCTGGCGCTGCCCGCGGATTTGGACAAGCTGCTGCCGGCCTTCGATCCCGCCAAGCCGGTGGCGACGCGCAATGCATCGCACACGGTCATCCAGGCCCTGGCCCGCGCCGTGCCGTATCTGGTGGGCGGGTCGGCCGACCTGGCGCCCAGCACGCGCACGATCATGGACGGCCAGGGCGACGTCGGGCCGGGCAAGTATGACGGACGGAATTTCCACTTCGGCATCCGCGAACATGCCATGGGCGCGATGATGAACGGCATGGCTTTGCATGGCGGATTCCGCGTGTATGGCGCGACATTCTTTGTCTTCTCGGACTATTGCCGGCCGGCCATCCGGTTGGCGGCGATCATGCGTCTGCCGGTGATTTACGTGTTCACGCATGACAGCTTTTATGTTGGCGAGGACGGGCCGACCCACGAGCCGGTCGAGCATCTGGCCGCCTTGCGGGTGATTCCCGACTTGACGGTCATCCGGCCCGCGGATCCGACGGAGACGGGCGCGGCCTGGGCGGCGGCTTTGAAAAACACCGCCGGCCCGACGGCTATCCTGCTGACCCGCCAGAATGTGCCCGTGCTGGACCGGGGAAAATATCCCCCCGCCCGCCTCCTCGAGCAGGGCGCCTATACGCTCTGGCAGAGCGGGCCGGGCCGTCCGCAATTCCTGATGATTGCGTCCGGCTCGGAAGTGTCGCTGGCGCTGGAGGCGGGCGCA
>JAXGSX010000398.1:0-2791 GCA_040775225.1 Kiritimatiellia bacterium
ACGCCGCCTGCACCCGGTTCTGCCGCGCCGGTTTGCCCGGCAGGTTGTGCGCATGATAAGCCAGCGGCAACGCGCCGGCCCGGGTCCAGGCTTCATCATCGAGTTGGCCGTCAATGGCCGGCGGAACGGCGGCGCGCGGCATGAGCGACGCATTGCCGATGCCAAGCGGCTGCATCAGCGCGCCCGCCGGCTCCCAGTAGAGCGTGCCCACGGCGAATTCGGAGCCAGCGCGGTCGGAATTGATGAATAGCAATGATGTTTTCTTCGGATCAAACGGGGCGAACTTGTCCTGGTAATTGACTGCCTCCCGGACGGCAATCGCCTTCCAGCCGGCATGGTCCAGCATGATCCGAATATTCCATTGGCCGGCATCCGTCCGGAGTGAAATATTGGCCGCGTTCGTCCGGCCGTTGTTCCACCAGTAACCTTTCAAGCCCGTGAAAGTCTCCGGCCAGGCATCACGTTGGGCCATTACCGCCGCCGGCGGCATGACCAGATTGGATGCTTTCTCGCCGAAGAATTTAACACGGATGGCATCGGACCCATCCGGGGCCGCCAGCGCTTCGAATTCGGCGCCGCAGTCCTGGTTTTTGAAATTATTCACATGCCAGCCTTCGGCCGGCATGCGGATAGCGGGCATGGCATTCGCTGCCAGCGCCATGCCGGAAAGGGCGGCGGCCATGACTGTTGTTGTTGGCATTTAGCGCTCTCCTGGACAGGCTGTGAATCGCCTGCAAACAATTTATCTCGGTGTTAAAGTTTAAAACCGCAAAACTTAAAACTTCAGGATTTTGACCCGGCCCGCGCGGAAAATTTGAAGTCAAATCCCGGCGTGGACGGAAACAATCCGATGCTGGTCCCTGCCGGCACGCCGGCGCCGACCAGCGGCGAATCGGCGGCATGGCCGAACGCCCGGAGTTGGGGCCGGAAATTACCCGCTGCCGGATTCACAAATAACGGGTCGGCGATCAGACAGTCCGCGCCGGCCGCCGGGTTGGTATGACCGGCAGAATCATCCGCGCGATTGTTCCAGCAGCAATTACGATGCGCTTCCGGAGCGGCTGCGCCGGCAGAACGAGCGATGGACTGCCGGCAATCCGCGAAAACGCAGTTGACCACCCGCAACGGGCGCCCGCCCTGAATTTCCAGGGCGGCGCCGGCGCCGCCCCATACCACGCAATTGCGGATAATATTGCCTTCCGCGCATTCCGCCGCCAGGATGCCGGCGGACCGGGGTTTATATATGAGATTGCTCAATAAAAAATTGCGGGCATTGCGATCCCGGGCGGACGGCCGGGGATCGCCCCAGAACCTGATCCCCACTCCGCCGCCGAAAAACGCATTGGCCTGGATTTGATTCTCGAATGCGCCGCGCCCGATGGACAGGCCGACGCCATGCGCGTCGGCGCCGAAAAACCGGTTGTGCAGAATGCGGCTGCGGGTGGCATGCGTCAGGGACAGCGTGGTAAACCGCCCCGCGCCGCCTTCAAAATGGTTGTCCGACACCAGCGCATTATCGCAAGCGGCTATAATCACGCCCCGTATGCCCGCCGGGCGCGACAGGCTGTTCCCGCGGAATTCCGATCCGCCCGCATTGCAGATTTCGACGGAAGACACATCATCCAACACGCAATTGGACATGGCAAATGCGCCGAACCGTGCCACCAGAAAGCTGTCGAGAAACGCCGGGCATTCCACCGTCTGCAAACCGCGGAATGTGCAGCCGTCCAGACGGGTATGGCCCCTGGCCCCATGAAATAAAAGCCGCGGATGGCCTGCCAGCGGAGCCTTGGCCGTAAACGAGGCGCCGCGGGCCTGAAATCCGCCCTTGCCCGCGATCCGGCCGGATTCTTCAAACAGCACCGTTGCGCCCGGCTGCACTTTTAACGACGCGCCTTCAGCGATGAAGATGCCGGCCGTAACCGTCACGGCGCCATGCCACTCCGTGGGGCGGCGGATTTCCATTTCCGCCGCCCGCGCCAGGCCAAGCGCGCCCATGCAGGCCGCGGCCGACGCCGATATGCGAATTACCCGTATCATTTACCTTGCCTGGAGGCGCACGCCCGTGAACCATTCGATCGCGCCGCGGGTCAGGACGGCATTGAAGCCGGACAGCTTGCGCTCCTCGAAGCCGCATCCGCCCTCGGTCTTGCTGGCGATATTGATGCTGCCGTCGAAGATAACCTTGCCGCTGCCCGCCTCGCCCGCCACCGCCACCGGCCGCCCCTGGTCATCCGCCACCAGGACAGTTCCCTGCCCGCCGGGCGCCGGCACAACGTGATCGTAATACATCAGCCGGGCTTGTGCGCCTTGCTGGAGGCCCGGCAAAGCCGGATGTTCCCGGACAACCGTCACCGCATCGCCGTCCTGGCGTTCGCCGCGCGCGCATATTTCAGGAAACGGCGTGGCTTCGCCCAGTGTGCCGCGCCGCAAGCCGCACAGGTCATGTTGAAACAACACGCCGCCCCCGCCCTCCTCCACGTAACGGCGCAGATTCTCCAGATAATCCTGGTTGTCCAGCGAGGTGGTTTGCAGCATGAACACGCAATCATATTTATCCAGCGCCGCCAGGGAAAGCGAATCAATGATCTCGGCCCGCACATTTTTGAAGCCCGCCAGAAACTCCAGGGTACCCTGCGCGCCCAGCCCGTTGTACAAAGCAACCATTATCACCGGTCCCGGACGGCGGGGCTTGAGAATGATTTTTGCGCCGGCCATCTGTTCCAGGAGCATGGCTTTCAATTCATCGGGGCCGGGCTTGACGTCGCCCCGCGGGTCCAACGGCCCGTAA
>JAXGSX010000399.1:0-2776 GCA_040775225.1 Kiritimatiellia bacterium
TCAACAACGGCAGAATCTTGAACAAATCCCCGATCAAGCCGTAAGTCGCCACGTTGAAAATCGGCGCATCCTTGTCCTTGTTGATGGCCACTATGATATCGGCGGACGACATGCCGGCCAAGTGTTGAATCTGGCCGCTGATGCCGCAGGCGATGTAAATTTTAGGACACACCGTCTTGCCGGTCTGGCCAACCTGGTGGGAATAAGGAATCCAGCCGGCATCCACGGCCGCGCGGGACGACCCGACGCCCGCGCCAAGCACTTCCGCCAACTCGCGCACCAGGGCGAAATTTTCCGGCGACTGCAGGCCGCGTCCGCCGGAAACGATTATGTTCGCCTCGGCGATGTTCATCGTCGTCTCGCGTTCGGCTTCGAAGCGCAGCCGGCGCGTCCGGGAACGCAGCAGTTCGGCGGCAATCTGTTCCACAATCGTTTCCCCGGCGCGGCCAGGCTCCGCCACGGCTTCCTTCATGACCTTGTGCCGGACGGTCGCCATCTGGGGCCGGTGGTTCGGGCTGATGATCGTCGCCATGATATTGCCGCCGAAAGCCGGGCGGGTTTGCAGCAGGTTGCCGGTTTCAGGGTCCACCGCCAGGCCCGTACAATCCGCCGTCAAGCCGGCATTGACCGGCACCGCCACGCGCGAAACCAGGCTCCGCCCGATGGTCGTGGCGCCGCAAAGCATGATCGCCGGCTTGTGCCGTCGGATCATATCCACCAGCACGGCGGCATACGGCTCATCCTGGAAATAAGCCAATTCGGGGCGGTCGGCCAGGTATACCTTGTCCGCGCCGTGCTGCATCAGTTCCACCGCCTGCGCCGCCACATCATGGCCCAACAGGACGGCGCAGAGCGACATGCCCAGCGCGTCGGCCAGTTTGCGCCCCTCGCCCAGCAATTCGTAAGTGATGGACTGGATCACGCCGTCTTTCTGCTCGGCAAACACCCACACATTGCGATAGCCGCTCAAGTCCCGATGCGGCGTTTCTTCCTTGCGGATTTCGATGGCTTGAAACCTTTTGCAGGCCTCGACGCAGGCGCCGCATACAGTGCATTTACTTAAATCAATCACCGCCAGCCGTTCCCGCAACTGGATGGCGCCAAACGGGCAAACCTTGACACACAGGCCGCAACCGACACATTTTTCAGCAATGACAACTATCGGGTCCATTAATTAAAATCCTTTGCCTGTAAATTGATTACGACGCGGCCGCGATCACGGCGTCTTTGAGCTTTTCGGCCAGTTTGGCGGCCAGTTCCGCCGGCTCACCCGTCAACACTTCGCCTCCTCCGCGCGGCGGCGGGTTGAAAATTTTAACCACTTTCGTGGGCGAACCGTTCAAGCCCAGGCGTTCGGGGTCGCAGGACATGTCCGCCGCCTTCCAGTGGGCAATCACCGCTTTCCGGGCGGCCAGTTTCCCCTTGAGCGACGGCAGCCGCGGCTCGTTGATCTCCTTAACCACGGTCAGCACGCAGGGCAGCGGACTTTCAATTACTTCAAAACCCTCTTCCAGCAGGCGTTCCGCCACAATGCGGTCGGCGCCGATTTCCTCAATCCGGCGGACGTAAGTTATTTGCGGCAAGTCCAGGTGGGCGGCGATGCCCGGCCCCACCTGCGCCGTATCGCCGTCCGCCGCCTGCTTCCCGCAAAGTATCGCGTTGAAATCGCCGATCTTGCGCAAGGCCATGGCCAGGGTATAACTCGTGGCCCAGGTGTCGCTGCCGGCAAAGGCGCGGTCGGACACCAGGATGCCCTGGTCCACGCCCATGGAAATCGCCTCGCGCAGGGCGCTCTCGGCCTGCGGCGGACCCATGGTCAGGGCGGTAACCTTGCCGCCCGTTTTTTCTTTCAGACGCACCGCTTCTTCGATGGCATACATATCGAACGGATTGATGATCGAGGCCACGCCTTCGCGGATCAAGGTGTTGGTCTTCGGGTCAATCTTTACGTCCGCCGTATCCGGCACCTGTTTGATACAAACTACAAAATGCATGATAACTTCATTCCTCCAGCATAATCGCCCTTTACTCCGCGCCATCGGCCGGGCCGCCGCAGCGGATGCGGGATGCCGGTCAGGCAGCTCCGCCAGACCGACGGAAATCGCAATATTGTATCCTTTCAGGGTTGGTTTGCAAGAATCAAAATTATTGCCGCAGCTTTCAACCTTTGGTATGTTTGCCGGCATGCGCGCTTTAACGGGCTTGGCTGGCGGACTTTTCCTGTTGGCGGTGTGCAGCGGCATCCTGCTGGTTTCCGATTGGCGCCGCCGGACGCAGCCGGCCGCCGGGATTCCCCGGGTTTCGATTTTTAAATTCTCCAGCCGCAACGTCCTGGATGAAAGCGTCCGGGGCTGCCTGGATGGCCTGGCGGACCGCGGCTACCGCGACCGCCGGACTTTGCGCGCGCGGGTTTACAATGCCGAGTCGGACATCCCCACGGCCAACGCCATCGCCCGCGCCATGCTGGAAGACGGCTGCCGCCTCGCCATTACTTTCAGCACGCCCGCCCTGCAGGTCATGGCCGGCGTCAACCAGGCCGGCAACGACAAGCGGCGCCTGCGCGTGGAGCACCTGCTGGAAAAATTTCAGGCATTGCGCCGCGCCGACCGCCTGGACGCCGGCGCCGCAGAATTGCTGCGCCGGACGTATATCTGACACGGCCAACCGGCGCGGAAGCATACCCGGCAAAAAAGCCGCAGAATCAAGCGGGCTTGATGCTGCGGCCTCAAAATGGTGCACCCGAGAGGAGTTGAACCTCCACGGCCTTGCGGCCACA
>JAXGSX010000400.1:0-2719 GCA_040775225.1 Kiritimatiellia bacterium
CGATCCACGATGGTCAGCGTTTCGCGCACGTTATGGTCGGTAATCAGGATCGCCAGGCCTTTCCGCTTCAACTCCCGGATGATTTCCTGGACATCGTAAACGGCCAGCGGATCCACGCCGCTGAACGGCTCGTCCAGCAGGATGGCTGAGGGATTGGTCACCAGGGCGCGGGTAATTTCCAGCCGGCGCCGCTCGCCTCCGCTGAGGGTATAAGCATATTGGTTGGCCAGGTGGCTGATATCCAGTTCGCGCAACAGCTCCTCGAGGCGCTGCTGCCGTTCCGCACGGGACATCGGCAGCATTTCCAGGATGGCCATTACATTTTCCGCCACCGTCAATTTGCGGAAAATCGAGGGTTCCTGGGAGAGGTACCCCATGCCTAAACGCGCCCGCTGGTGCATTGGCAGGCGGGTGACATCCTGTTGATCAAAAATCACGCGCCCCTGGAAAGGCGCAATAAGGCCGACAATCATGTAGAAGGTCGTGGTTTTGCCGGCGCCGTTGGGCCCCAGCAATCCGACAACCTCGCCCCGCCGGACATTGATGCCGGCGCCATCCACCACGCGGCGGCCATGGTAAATCTTGACGAGATTTTCCGTCAATATCAGCGGTTGTTCAGCGGTCATTACCCCTCAACCTCTGTCATTCGCGGTCCGTGATGCCGGTCAGCGCCTCGCGCTCGGAATGCAGCACCAGCCGGGCGTTAGGCTCGCACAGTATGCGGCTGGAATCGCGCCAGAAAGTGATGGTTTCGCCCGTCAGCATGTCGCGGCTGCGGCGCACCAGCGGATTAACGGAAAGGACCACCTTGCCCTCTTCCACGTCGTAATCCGCACGCCCGCCGCTGGCCGCCAGTTCTTCCTGTTCGATCTGCACCCGGCCTTCCGCGAACAGCTTCTGCACCTTGTTGTCAGAAGTAAAGACCACAGTCAGACGGTCGGATTTGATCCGCAGTTGGGGATCCACCACCAGCACGTTCCCGTCAAACACCGCCTCGCGCTTTTTCTGGTCGAAATTCAAACTGCGGGAAGTAATAACCGTGCCGGCGCCGTCTCCGGCATCCGCAGTCTCCGCCGCATCCTCCGCCAGAACCGCCGCGGCGGCCAGGCCCAGGCAGAAAGTTAAAATATAATACTTGGATTTCATTCTTGCGTCGTTTTCTTCAAAACCACCCTGGCATTGTTGCTGATGGCAAACGAGCCGTCCGCGGCCCGCCAATAAAATCCTTCCCCGGAAAGCACCGCTTCCGCGCGGGCAATGGTCACCGAAGAAGTGGATGAAGCCACGCGTTGGGCGCGGTCAAACAGGCATTCGGGCGCGTTAATTTCGGTGATGGCCCGGCCTTCCTCGTAAAAAACCATGTGTAAGTTCTTAATGCGTATCAAGTCCACGGACTCCGCGTGCGCCTCATCGCCGGCGACTTCCATTTTCAAACGCCCCTGATCGTCATATTCCGGGTAACGAAAACCCTTCAAAACGGTCAAATTCGCATCCGCCGCGGACAGACTGCCGGCCAATGCAACCGCCAGGGCCGCCGCCGAATGCCAAATTCTGACTGCATGCCCGGCCCGCCCCATTGAAACCCCTTTAAGCGGCGCGCAGAGGCCGCGTTTGAAAATCATTAAATGTGCCTGGTAATAATTGTATCAATCTTCCGCAAATTTTGCCAGCAAGATTTCAGGGCGGACAGGGGCATGACCGTCGCGGCATCCGACAGCGCGCGCGCCGGAGCGGGATGTGTTTCGATAAAAACGGCGTCGCAGCCCACCGCCACCGCGCCGCGCGCCAGCGGCGCGGCCCAGCGCGCGTCGCCTCCGCTGTGCGTGCCGGCCCGGCCCGGCAATTGCACGCTGTGCGTCGCGTCAAACACCACCGGGCAGCCGAGTCCGCGCATGATCAGCAGGCTGCGCATGTCGGCCACCAGGTTATTGTAGCCGAAGGAACATCCGCGTTCCGTGAGCAGAATCTGCCGGTTGCCGGTGCTGGCCAGCTTGGCGACTACGGCTTCCATGTCCCAGGGCGCCAGGAACTGTCCCTTCTTGATGTTGACCGGCAGCCCGGATTCGCCCAGGGCCAGCACCAGATCGGTCTGCCGGCACAAAAACGCGGGACATTGCAGCACATCCGCGACGCGCGCCGTCAGTGGAACTTCGGTTTCGCTGTGGACATCCGTCAAGACTGGCAGTCCGTACCGTTCCTTGACTTCGCGCAGAATTTCCAGACCGCGGATCAATCCCGGGCCGCGGAAGGATGCATGCGAGGAACGGTTGGCTTTGTCGTAAGAAGCTTTGAAGATCAAGGGGATTTTTTCCGCCGCCGCCAGGCGCGCCAGGCGCGCCGCCATTTGCAGGCAGTGTTTCCGGCTTTCGATGACGCAGGGCCCGGCGATCAAAGCCAGCGGATTTCCCGCGCCGATCCTGATTTTCCCAATTTTCACGGTGCGCATGCAGTGCTCCTGTTCCGGTATTCCTGAATCCGTGATGAGGCCCGGATGCCGCATCCCGCTGGAAGCGGGACAAGGATGCGCGCTTGCCACGCGTAGCGCGTGGGCGCGAAGGATGACGCTGTATACATATACTGCGAATCCTTCGCAACAAAGCAGATGCGACATCCCGGCCTCACCCGGAGGGCGCTCTTTTCTTCAATCAAACGGGTTGTATTTTTGGTGACTATTTCATAAATCGTAAATGGTTGCTTCACGCATCATTATGTAATAAAA
>JAXGSX010000401.1:0-2692 GCA_040775225.1 Kiritimatiellia bacterium
AGCCCGCAGATTAATATAATAAACACCGCGGCGGAACATAATTCCGCGGCTGCGGCCGGCCAAACGCGCGCCGTCAAACGGGTCCGCCAGCGCCAACCGCCGGTCAACACCGGCCGTCACCCGTACCCACGCAGTTTGTCCGCGGCGCCGGACGGCCGAGACCTTCCAGCCGCCTTCCGCCCGCAAATCGAAAAACGCCGCATCCCGCCACTGCACCGGCACGGCGGGAAATATCCGCAGCTTGCCGCCCCACCCCTGCGCCAGCATGTCGCCGATCCCCGCGCTGACGGCGTTGTTGGCTTCCATGGTGAACGGCGCCCGCGCGCGTTCGCGGCCTTTGTTCTGTCCGAGCAGCGGCGCAAAGGCAGACGAGCCGGTGGCGCGCCAATCGGAATTGACATGTAAGCCGTTGGACATGGTCCAATGCTCCATGAACTGCCGCAGACTTTCGTACGCCCAGCCCGGACATCCCAGCACGGCGGCCATGCTGATTATCTGCGCGTAGGTATGGCCGGCCCATTGATACTGGCCCAGGCCAAGGAACTGGTTAATGCTGGCGGCAATGATGGCCCGGGCTTGCTCATCGCCTTCAATGGTGAGGTCCATCGCCGGATGGATGGCCATCAACTGGCTGGGATGGCGATGCGATTCGTCGAGCAGTTTGCCCGGCCAGAGGCATAATTCTTTTTTTTCGGACAAGGCATAGGGCGCCAGCTTCTCCCGGATTTTACGGGCGTCACTGGTCAGTTCAGCTTTACCCAGCGCCGCTTCCATTTCCACGATCCAGTCGCAGCATTTACGGATCAGGGCCAGGTCTATGTTGGGGTCTTTGCAAAACGCCTTCCGGGCATCATGCCCAAAATATTCCGGGCTGGCGGAAAGCGGCACATGCAGATAACCGTCGGACTCCTCCTGCAAGTTGGCGCGCACAAACTTGAAAATTTCCGCCAGCAAGGGGTATCCGGCACGGCGGAGCCAGGCCCGATCCATGCTGTAGCGCCAGCGCAACCACACCAGCCAGCCCAGCCAGAGTCCGTGGCTCCAGGAGTAGTTCAAGGCATACCAGACGCTTCCCCCGCCGCCCGGCGGCGCCTTGCCGAACATGACGCACGGCCAGAAGGCGCCTTCCGTTGCGAAAAATTGCCGGGTATATTGCAGGACCGCCGGCAGGCGCTCCTGCATGTAATCGCACCAGCAATCCAGCAAGTCCAGGTGGCCGGATACGCCCGCCGGCCAGAAGGTTTCCTGGACATTCATGTCGTTGTGATAATCACCGCGCCAGGGCGGCAGGACGCCGTCCATCGCCCAAACACCCTGCAAGCCCGGCGGCATGTGCCCGCGCCTGGCCGATGACGCCAGCAGGTAAACCCCGTAATACCAGAAAAATTCCGCCGCGGGCTCGGGCAGGACCACGGCTGAGGCGCTCCAGAATTGACGCCACGAGGCTATGTGCTCCCGGTACAACTTGTCAAACCCGGCGCGCATGGCGGCTGCCAAAGTGTCGGCCGCCTTCTCCGCCGCCGCCGCGGCGGTGGCGGCCGTTTCCACCGCCACCAGGATATCATCTCCGGTGATATTCCAGGCCACGGCGTAACTTAAGCTGCCCGGGATAGCCTGCGCCATAATTTGGATACGGGAAACACCGCTGCTCCGAACTATCACTTTTCCGGACATCTTCCCGGTAGGGCGAGGCGTCACTGCCGAGCCGTTCTGCATGACGCCCATAGCTCTCAACGGCTCCGCCGGAGGTGTCGCCCTACCTGGCGGATTTGCGCCACAAACCGAGGTTGCGTATTCCGGCGGCGGATACCCCAACCCCGCCATGGCCGGACAGATTTCCGACAGCGGCCGCAGTTTCAAACGCGCGCGTTTGGAAAGATTGCTCACCCGCACGCACATCACATGCCGTGTTTTTGAAACAAATGACGTTAAATCATGCGCGCCGGGTTTGGTTTGCAGCCGCCCTGATACCACCGCCCGATCCAAATCCAGCCGGCAGCAATATTCCTGCGCCGGACCGATATCAAGTTCCATCCGCCCAATGCTGATCTTGGTGGGATACAAGGCATGGCTTTTAATGCCCGAGCCGAATATTTTCTGCGCTTGGTCGAACTGTTTATTTTTGATCAGACGGCACAAATTCGCGTAATTGTAATCCGGGCTGTCGAAAGCGGTGGTGGCCTGGCGGTTATCCCATAAGTCCGCGCAATCCAGGGTGAAATTCAGGGGATGGCCATCCCCCCACACCATGGCGCCGAGGAATCCGTTGCCGAGCGGCAGCCCATCCTGCCAGATCATCGGCGGAGCGCGGTGTTCAACAAAATGGCCGCTGTTTAATTTGATTTGATTGCTCATGGATATCCAACCATTCATGCAAGCATTCTGAAGTCAGAAGTCAGAATTCAGAATATTTCAGTAGCATCCCATAGAAAATTTATTCTCTCACAAAGGCGCGAAGCCACCAAGAAGATACGGATTTTTACCACGGAGCCGGATGAGAGATTGGCCACAAGAAGCACAAGAGGCACAAAAAGGAAAGGTATAAAGAAAAGAGAAGGTTCCATGGAATTAAGCGGCATGCCGCGCTGTCCGCTATGCGGACATGGATCGGCGGACACCCGGATACCCGAATTGATTCGCGTACCAGGGTGTCAGCCGATCCGCCAGACCGGCAGATGCCGGCCGGCGCGGC
>JAXGSX010000402.1:0-2684 GCA_040775225.1 Kiritimatiellia bacterium
GGGATTATCGGGGTGCCATCCCTGGCCTGCTCGCCCAACACCACCATTCTGCCGAACCAACGCAACCTGGATAACATCCGCCGGTTCGCCGCCGTCATCCACGCGCACCGCTCAAGCCATTACGTGCGCGGTCTCGTCAACTCGGTCTGGCAGCACATCTACACCCTGCCCGGCGCGCTGATGTACGGCATGGCGTATGCCGCTGATCAATTCAAGCACCCGGGCGCCGCCTCGGGTTTCCCGCAACGGTTCGCGCGGGAATTCTTCGGCGCGCCGGCGGGCGCCCCCATTGGCCGGCTGTTGCGCGAACTGCATGCCTGCGCACCGCGGTTCCGCGACCTGCATAATCTGATCGATTGCGCCAGCCCGGACGACATCCGGGCCGCCGCCGCGCCGGAACTTCAAGCCGCGCGCGTCCTGGGCTGCCGCGCGCAAAAAATCGCCCGGGGCCTCCGTCAGGCCCGGAAAAAAGTCGCGCAAAACCGCGACATCTATGACGAGTACATTCTCGCCGCCGACATTCTCGCGCACCTGGGCGACCGCGCCGCGGTCTTTTCCGGCGGACATCCCCGGCCGGCCGTCTTGCGCCGGCTGGCACGCCGCGCGCGCAGACTGGCCGACACCGCCTGGGCCGCCTGGGACGCGGCTTTCGATCCGGGGCATCCCTGCCGCAAGCTGCGCTCTCCGCCCGCCTCGCAAAAGCCCGCCCAAATCAATATTGACCGTTATTGTTATTTCGGCGCCCCTGGAAGGCACAGCAACAAGCATCTTTTCCGGTCGCTGGAAATATCCGCCAGATTCCTGCACACCCTGGCGGCGGGCGCCCTTTGCAAACCGAATTCAAAACACTGCGACGGAGAGGATGCAAAGCAAAATTGGGTTGCGGTCATACGCCCGCCTTGGGGTTGAACCATAAGCCCTGCCATGGCATCAGTGTGATGCCGGCGGCCGGCGTCCCGCCATTGACCGGCACCAGCCCGGCCAGGGGCGCCAGTTGATCGCCGCCAACCGTCCGTTCGGTTTCGGACAGGTTGACCAGCAAGCCCGCGGGTTGCCCGAAGCAGCTAAACGTTTTCAGCAGCAGGCCCGTCCCCACGTTGTGCGATTGCCAGCGCAAACCGGCATGGAAGGCCCGGGTTTCATCCGCCGCCGCGCCGGGAATCAGCCATACCGCCGTATCCAGAATCGTTTCGCCCTCCGCATACAGGCGCGGGGTCCGGTAAAGCGGCCAGTACAGACGCTCCACCAGGAGCGTCTCGTAGGCGCGGCGGCGCCGGGCGGCGGTGGCGAGCACGAACGGCGGCGGCGCGCTGCCGGCTGCTACAATGCCAAGTTCGTCAGGCAGGCAGACCCATGGGCTGGCAATTGCCGCTTCTTCGTCCGCACCGCTCAGGCCCCGCACCCGGCGCGCGCCGGCTTCGGAAATCAAATCGAATTGATTGCCGGTAAAGATGTCATTGGCCAGGTTGAGATTCAGGCCGGCGATTTCCAGCAGCCGCACCGCCTGGCGCGCCCGGGCGATTTCGAGGCGCAGCATCGCGCGGCCATCCGGCAGCATGGCGAAAACCAGCCGCTGGTCAATCAGCATGGATGTGCCATCGTCGCTGGGCATTGGCAGCCCTTCGTCAATCTGTCCGGCGGTGACAAAGCCTCCGCCGCACAACTCCGCCCGCCAGCCGCGCAACACATGCCGGCTGCGGAGCGGCTTGAAAATCGTCGCCAGGTTGCTCAGCCAGTCCGCGCGATGCCCATGCCCGGCGGGGATCACCAGGCCCAGGGCCGGATCGGCCTCGGCCTTTTCGGACCGATGCCAGTACACGGCGTACAGCGCCCGGGGATGGCGGCGCATCACCAGACCGGCATCCAGCGACGCCACCGGATCGGACAACTCGTCAGCGCGGGGCGGCCGGCCGCAGGTTGGCCCGCAGGCCGGCAAGGCGGCCGGCGCGGTCAGCAGCAGCCAGGCATAACTCCGCGCGAGGATGGCATCCGCTTCCAGCCGGAAATAATAATACGGCCGCGAGTCGGCGCGCAGCAGCCGCAGGCCTTCGCCGCGCGCGCCGTGGAAACTGCCATCCCCGGAAGCGGCGCGATCAATCTCCGCCACGCGCTCCAGCGCGCGCGCCAGGTCCCACGCGCCCGGATCGCCGCCATGCCGCGCCCAGAAAACCAGGCCGGCCAGGGCGTAATGATACATGATGGTGTAACGCGGGCGCTGCTTGCCGAAACACACGATGCGGCCTTCCGGCAAGATGCACTTGCGGATGAACCGCCACAAATCGCCCATGTGGTGGAACAATGCCTGGGTCGGCGCCCACCCATGGCGGAGGACGCCGATCATGGCCATGACGAAGAACGACTCGGCGATAATGCCGTAATCCAGGCTGAGCACACCGGGGTGGTCAAACAAACCGCCGGGATGCATGTTGGCGCCCACATGCCAGTCCCGCAGCGGCCGGCCGTCCACCAGCGCGTCGGAATCGGCGTCTGCCGTCATTGACAGCGCGTTCAGGCAATACATGCTGCTGGGTTCCAGCCAGGCCCCGGCTCGGGTATGGCCGGGATATAACCGCGCGGCGCGGAACAGCAGGCTGCCGCGCCAGTAATTGCGTTCGCCGTGGGTTTCCCCGCGCAACCCGAACCGGTTGGTCTCGACGGGCACAGTCAGCAGATAATCCGCCTCA
>JAXGSX010000403.1:0-2654 GCA_040775225.1 Kiritimatiellia bacterium
GTTAAATTGTCGGCCACATCGCCGATCAATTCCAGCAGGCGCACGCCCGCCGGGTGCCGGCGGGCATGCGGCGAAATCATCACCTCAATCGGCACACGATCGGGCTCGCGGAAAGACCATGCCGTTTCAAACCGCTCTTTATGTGTCATGTTCATTGTGCTGGTTTCTAAACTGCTTTTTGTCAAACAAAATTCACGGAAAGGAGCATTGTTAAAAAATTGGCAACAGACGGCTCACCACAGGTTCGCCCTCCCCGAGCGTTCCACCCAATCAAATGGAGGGCGAACCTGTGGTGAGCCCAACGCGTTTTACCACCAATAAAGCCCCTTTTTAAACCATACAATTTTTTGTAATTGGCTCGATCAGCCCGCGCGGCGCCGGCTCCAGGCAATCAACAATTTCCGACTGCAACACCGCCTGGATCACCCGCTGCTCCCGGCGTTCGATCATGCCCATAAGACGCTCCGCCGCCGTGGCGCCCATCTCCCGCAACGGCTGCCGGACAATCACATGCGGCACATCCACCCCATCCCACTCCCGTGGATCGTCCCGGTAAGTCGCCACGGCTAACGCCGGGGTTTTCGCCGGCAGCTTGTCCGCTAAAGACGGCCAGATGCTGCCCACCGAATCGAAAACTGCGTCAGGCCGCAACCCCGCCACCCGCTCCAATTCGGCGTCCAGGTATGCGGCGGCGTCGCGCAGGACCACCAGCCGGTCGTCCAATGTCATGCCCGCCCGCGCCAGCGCCTGGCGATATCCTTCCAGACGCGCGGACTGGTGCGAGTGAAAAATCCCGGCAACCCGGCGATGCCCGGCGCGCAACAGGCATTCCACGGCGCGCCTTGAATCAGCCACACTGTCGGAGACGACATAACTCAGCCGGGGGTCGGGCGTGGTCCACGCGCCAATCACCATCACCGGCAGCTTGCGGTTCCACCGGAGCAGTTCCGCCCACCGGGCCTCGATGATGCCCACCCCCAGGGTCAGCACGCCGTCCACCCGGAATCCGTCAAAGGTGCGATCCAGCGGATTGCCCATAGTCCGGAAAGTCAGGGCATAATGGCGCGGATGCAAGACCGTTTCAATCCCGGCCATGATTTGATGGTAATAACGATCGTTAAAAAACGTCCGCTCCTTGAAAGCGCCGGTGATGCCGATGGAGAGGTTGTCCCGCTCGGCCACCACCAACCCCTTGCGGCCCCGCCCCTTCAGATGCGACTCGCGCGTCAATTCCGCAATCGCCTTGGCGACCGTACCGCAGGAAACACCGCTCATCTGGCTGAGCGCCCGGACGGACGGCACACGCGCGCCAGGCGCCAGCTGTCCATCGCCAATTTTTTCCAATATCTGCCGTTTCACCTGCTTATATGCCGGCTCAACGCAATCCTTGTCTATCGCAATCTCAAACATAATCCGCCCACCGTTGCCGCTTTCGTAAATTTATTGTTAAACATTTATAATACATTTGACAGCATGTCAATGATTATTATTTTTATTGACAAATAAAAATATTGCTATATTTAAATGTAATAGTTCATTTAATAATTGCGTTCTTTTAATTACATACATTGGCTCCTTCCAGCAAAATTAAAACCAATGAATAGAGCAAATTTCAAAAGTCCTATCAACAAGGTCGGGGTGTAACCCGACCCTCCAAAAATGGGTTGTTTTTCCATTTTGGAGGGACGACTTCCACGTCGTCCGAGACTTTTGAAAGCAACACAATATGTCAAGCGTTTCACTTGGAGCCGGGACGCCCTCGTCCCGGTCCCCGTTGGCACAGAGCCGGGACGAGGGCGTCCCGGCTCCAGGAAGAGGCTGTTGGCCGTCGTAAGACCCTGAGTGGGGTCGAAGGGATGGCGAACCTTTATCGTCGCGTACTCTGGGATAAAACATTGAAATTTTATGAAAACCGCTAAAAAAAACATCATTCCTGACCAAAACGGCCGGGATTTCATCAACGGACTGATGCTCGATCCCGCGCGCATCCCTCTGCAATTCGCATGGTACGAGCGGTTCATCCCCTGGATGGCCAAGTGGGGCTACAACACCCTGCTGCTGAACCTGGCGGATGACACCGGCTGCGCCATCCGTCTGAAATGCCGCCCGGAATTATCCAGCCATGGGGCGCTGACCCGCGCCCAAATCCGGCGGCTGGTCCGGTTGGCCGCCGACCATGGCATGGAACTGGCGCCTATTATCGCCACACTCGGGCATGCCGGTTACATCTTCAACCGCAACCCATACCGGCGCCTGTGCGACGGCTTGAACGAATCGGGACGCAAGGTGCTTTGCCCCGCCCGGCCGGAAAGCCAGGAGATCGTCGCCGATATCCTGAACGAAGTCATGGATTTGTTCCCCGCGCCCTGGATTCATATCGGGCTGGATGAAACCGGCGAGTTGCCGAAAAAAACATGCCGGCATTGCCGCCGGAAATTCCCCGGCCGGACGGAGCCGTTTTTCATCGTGCAGCGACTGCAATGGCTCTCATCCCTGGCGGAGCGCCGCGGCAAAACCGTCATGTACTGGGCGCTCAACCGCCTGCGTCCGGAGCGCGACGCCCCCATCGCCGCCGGCGCGCCGGCATCGTCCATCGGCTGCGCCTGGCAGTATGACGAAGCGGACCAGATATATACCGATGATGCGGCGGTTAA
>JAXGSX010000404.1:0-2649 GCA_040775225.1 Kiritimatiellia bacterium
ACAATGCCGTCATGCGCCGCTGCGAGATCATCGGCAATGAACTTGCCGACGCCAGCACAACTTACGGCGGCGGCGGCGGCCGCCTGCGGGATAACGCCATTTTGGAAGACAGCGAAATACGCGCAAACTATTCCGCCGGCCAGGGCGGCGGCGTCCATTTAAGCGATAACTCAATAATGCGCCGGTGCCTGGTGATGGCCAATCAAGCCGCTGGTTCGACTTACGGCGGCGGAGGAATATACGTTTACCTCGGTAACCCGACCCTGGAAAACTGCCGGATTGTTCACAACACCAATGCCCCGGGTTATGCCGGCGGCGTTTCTGTCCGTTGGACATCTTCCAACCCCACCGCGCCGGCCATTCGCAATTGCCTGATTGCATTCAATATCGGGACCAATGCCGGAGGGGTTTATTTGTACGATGCCCCGGGTGAGATCGTTAATTGTACGATTGTCAGCAATAAGGCCACTGCCACGTATGTGTCCGGCGGCGTGTTTTTCTCGGGATCCACCGCCGCCGTGCATAATTCCATTATTTATCAAAATCTCGGCCATGCCTCATATCCTCAGTGGAATAATTACAGGGTTCTGGGAGCGAACGTGCCGGCGATATCCCATTCCTGTGCCGTTCCGGCGGCGGATGCCTACGGCGCTGGCAATACGACCAATGATCCATTATTCATCAGTAGCGATCCTGGGAATTACAACTTCCGTCTGCCGGCCGTTTCTCCCTGCGTTAATGCCGGCTCCAACCAGCTATGGATGGCGGATGCATTGGACCTGGACGGCAAAGCCCGCCTGGACCGGTTCAGCGGCCTGGTTGACATGGGGTGCTATGAATATGTTGCGCCGGGAACCATGCTGTCAATCAAGTGAAGTTTCAGGCGCGAACCAACGAGGCGATCATGCAAACATGTGTCATGCGAGGTTGGCGGGTGGCGGCGCTGTTTCATTTGGCGTTTCTCAGCGCTGCGGCGATTTGGCCGCCGGCGCAGGTCTATGGCGAGACGGCGCGGCCTGTATCAACGAATGCTCCGGCGGCGCGCACTGCGACATTCGTAGTGGCGGCCGCCGATGCCGATGCCCGTCTGCAGGCGTCAGCCGATTTTGTCTGCCCCGGCTCGAATGACCATCTGGTAATCAACGCCGCCGTGGCGGCGTTGCCCGAAGCCGGCGGACGGGTGCATTTGACCGCCGGCACATACAACATCGGCGGTGTGACCGGCACATATGGCGGCATCAGCATCTTCCGCAGCAATGTCATTTTGGCGGGGGAGGGACAAGGCACCCGCTTGATTTTGCAGGACGGGCTGACCGACATCAACGCTATCTGGATCAAGGGCGATATCTGTAATGTGGCGATCCGGGACTTGTATATCAACGGCAACGGCAAGCATCAGGCGCCCTGGGTTCGGGCGCGTTCCGGCTGGCAGGGCGGCAACGGGGTTAAGGCGATTGATAAGTCGGCGCTGGGGCCCACGCCCCGCAATAGCCGGGTAGAAAATTGCCGGATCGAAGATTGCCAACTCATGGCGGTCATGCTTTCCGGCACGGCCGTGGAAGTGCTGAATTGCTACTTTACGGGCACATTCGGATCGCATGTAATAGAATTACTGGGCGATTCCGGGCGCATCGAGGGTTGCACCCTGCGGGTGAAGGACGGCGATCGGGCGGCGTTCGGGTTTTCCACCGACGCCTCTTACCATTATCATATCATCAACAACAAGATATTAATCGAGCCCGGCGGGACGATCAGCGCGCATCCGATCAATAACTGGCCCTCGATCGCCTATGGCGGGGGCAAGGTTACCAACCTCTACCATGGGATCATCGCCGGCAATATCGTGGTCAATAACGGCACGACCCGGTCGGTTTTGATTGACGGCTACATGGACATGGTCAACAACAACATCTTCCGCGGCGTGCCGGTGGTGATCGGCAGCGCCAAGGGCGGCGGCGGGGTGACTTTCGAGCATAACCTGCTCGTCAACAGCCCGCTGGAAATAAATTGCCCGCTCCGCGGCGATGAATGCCGGATATACATCAACGGCAACCAGTTTTTCAATTCCAGCGTCAAACATACGGACGGCAATGTCGTTTGGGGCGTTAATCCCGGTTATGCCACCGTGAATGCCGGCCTGGCCGCCATTCCCGCCGGCCAGACATCCATCGCCGTCGAACACGGCCTCGCCGCCCCGCCGGCGGCGGTGCAGGTTACTCCTGCCAATCGGCCGGGCGCGGCCGCGAATGTCTGGGTGGACGGCATTGATGCCCGCAGTTTCACGGTCAACGCGGCGGCCGCCCCGGGAGCCGCCGCGGAATTTCATTGGCGCGCCGCGGTGGCCGGCAGCCAAAATTGACGACTGGTCGCTCAAAAACGCCCTGTGACGCGAAATTCAGGTGGAAGATGCTTTCACCGAATGAGAATATGGCGCAAAAATATTTTAAAATAAAGCAAGATATATTTCCGTCTTTATGCAATAATATAACGCAAATCAAGAACCAATCGGGTCGAATGTCGGGTTGGTCCACTTGGACGAAATTGCAAACAATGATTATTAACCCATAAACCTTCTGCTGTTTTTTCCAGTAAAATCCAAATCAATGCATTGACATAAGTATTTTGGAGCCGGGACGCCCTCGTCCCGGC
>JAXGSX010000405.1:0-2647 GCA_040775225.1 Kiritimatiellia bacterium
ATTCATGATGTCATCGAATACATTGACCAGCAGGCGCAGGCGGCGGACAAGGATTCGCCGCCCAATGAACGCGGCGTGACTATTGTCTTGAACCTGCAGCGCCCCGGCGCGGCCGTCACGGCCGCCGCGCCCGCCGCTCGGGAAACCGATCCCTTCGCCATGCCCGCGGAACCGGCCGGCGGCGCCGTCGCGGGCATTCCGACCGTCACCCTGACCCTGCGCAATGTGTATTTGCTGGATGCCATCAAGTTCATCACGGAAATGACCGGGTTGAAATACCGCGTGGAGAACGATGTATTGGTGATTACTCCCGTGGATGTCGTGGTGGGGGATGTCATCACCCGCACTTACAAAGTCCAGCCTGGCGTTATCAGCGAGCATATTCTCTCCGCCGCGCCGTCTACCGGCGGGGGCGGCGGACTGTTCGATCTGGGCGCCCCGGCGGGCGGGCAGCCGGCCGGCGGCGCCGGCGATATCAAGCAGTTTTTTGTCGAAGCCGGCGTGCCTTTCCCGGAGGGCACGGCGATTGTCTACAAGCCCAGCCTGAATTTGATGATTGTGTCCAATACCGGTGAAAACCTTGAAAAATTCGAACGCATTTTGAACATGTTGAACGTCGTGCCGATTCAGGTCGAAATCGAGGCGCGCTTCGTCGAGGTGCAGCAGACGGACCTGGAAGAACTGGGCATTGAGTGGTTGTTGAACGACAACTGGATCATCGCCCAGAATGCTTCGCAATCGTCCCTGCCGCCCAGCGCCCGCGAACGCGTCCAGCTCAACCAGAATGACATGACCAAGGGATTGCGGTACCTGGGCGGGGTGGGCGACAGCATCGTCGCCGCTCCCGGCGGCGCGACCGCCGGTATCCTTTCCATCTCCAGCGTGTTGACCAGTCCGCAACTTACCATGATCCTCCACGCCTTGGAACAGCGCAGCGGATCCAACCTGCTCTCGGCGCCCAAGGTTACCACCCGCACCGGGTCCAACGCCGAAATCAAGGTGGTGCGCGAGTTGATCTATCCCACGGATTACGAGATCACTCCCGCCCAGACCCTGGGCACCACCGGCGCGCAGAGTTTCAGCCCGGCTTTCGTTACGCCCACCGGTTTCGAAGAGCGCGACCTGGGCGTTATTCTTAACGTGACCCCCACCGTCGGGCCGGATAATTATACGATTGACCTGATCATGCTGCCCCAGGTGACGGAATTGTACGAGTGGATCAATTACGGTTCCAAGATATCCGATGGACGCGGCGGCCTGGTGGACATGGATTTGCAGCAGCCGATCTTCCACAGCCGCACGATTACCACCAGTATTTCCATCTGGGACGGCCAGACGGTGGTGATGGGCGGCTTGATCACGGAAAGCCAGGAAACCACCGAGGACAAGGTGCCTTTCCTGGGCGATATCCCCCTGCTGGGCTACCTGTTCCGCAGCAAGACCGATCGCAGCGTGAAACGCAACCTGCTGATTTTCGTGACCGCCAATCTGGTGGATCCCGCCGGCAATAAGATCAACAAGGACAACGGCGCCGGCACTCCCGCCGCCCCGGCCGGCACGGCCGCCGTCGCGTCAGCCGCCGGTGCGGCGGTTGTCCCTTAGACTGCGCATCATGCAGCCATCACGCTTGATGTTGGTTGACGCCTTGGGACTGGTTTACCGCGCGTTCCATGCCATTCCGCCGCTTTCCACGCGGGACGGCACGCCGACCAATGCGCTGCTGGGATTCATCAAGACCGTACGCCATCTGCAACAGCACTGGCAACCCGGCTTCTGCGCCGTGGTGTTTGACGGCGGCGTGCCGCCGGAAAGGCGCGCATTGCTGCCGGCATACAAGGCCCAGCGCCCGCCCATGCCGGATCCCATGCGAGCCCAACTGCCGTTAATCAAGGAATACCTGCAGTACGCCGGGATGGCTGCCGTGCGCCGGGATGCGTTGGAAGCGGATGACATTCTCGCCGCGCTGGCCGACCGCGGAGCGTCAGCCGGGATGGAAGCCCTGGTGGTTACGGCCGACAAGGATTTGATGCAGATCGTTTCCGATAAAGTCGCGTTGATCGCTCCCAATAAGATCGAGGGAAAAATCAATCCGTCCGCCGTTTCTGCGCGCACGGGTGTCCGGCCGGCTCAGATTCCGGACTGGCTGGCGCTGGTGGGCGATACGGCGGATAACATTCCCGGCGTGCCGGGCATCGGCCCCAAAACGGCGTCGCGCTGGCTGGCGCAATGGCCGGATTTGGAAAGTCTGCTGGCTCATCCGGAAGGATTGCAGCCGGAAAAATGCCGGCAGGCGCTGACGGAGCATGCCGAAACCGCGCGGCGCAATTTGCGGATGATGCGTTTGCCTTTGGACTTGCCCGATTTGCCTGCGCTGGAAGAATTGCGACTCCGTGCCCCGGAAACCGGCCGCCTGCTGGAGTTTTGCCGGGCATACGATTTGCACGGCCTGGCGCGCGAGCTGTCGGCGCCTACGCTGTTTTAAGCCGCAAGGCGCTTGACCTGCCCGTCAACCAACGGCTCGGCACAGCCTCGCCCTCCAGCTTCGCGCATAGACGGCGTATTATTTGATGGAGGGCGAACCTGGGGTGAGCCGCAAGGCGCTTGACCTGCCCGTCAACCAACGGCTCGGCACAGCCTCGCCCTCCAG
>JAXGSX010000406.1:0-2646 GCA_040775225.1 Kiritimatiellia bacterium
ATATCAACCTCGATCCCTTTCTGCCGCCAGTAGGTATGGGCTTTGATCAGGTTGCGGACCATATCCAGGTTGGCGGCATTGGTTATGGAAAGTAACACGACGGGGCGGTCGCCCGAAACGCCGTAGCTCCATAGCGCCGCCTGGTTTTTATGGTTGCGGGTGATGACGCTTGCCCGGCCGCGGCGGTGGGGGCTCGCATAGATGATGGAGCCGGCCAGGCGGGTGTAGTGCTGCACGTCGGCTTCATTGGCGCGCAGTTGGTGGAGGAGCACCTGGCTGCGCGTCCAGGCTAGTGAAAAGACCCGGTCAGCCAGGCGGTGGTCGCGGCAGCGATCCAGATAGGTTTCCGCCGCCGCCCGGGTCGGCGCCACCCCGAGAAATGCATGCGCGCGGATGGATTGCCCGGCCTCGATCCGCACCCGGTAGCGGATGGCGGCGGCCGGATCCAACACCAGCCCCGCCCGGTCGGGCAGCGGCCCGGTCCGGTCGAGGGCGGCCGGGTTGCGCACAGAACGGCCGCGCCCGATAAAGGCCGCCCGATCGGTTTCGAAGGAGGCGCCGCTGAGCGCAGCGCCGCCGGTAATATGCATGGTGTGAAACATCCAGGGGTGGTTTTCCCCGGCGGAACGCGGCCGGCGGGTGAACAGGAGGGCGGCTTTACCGGGGACCGGTTCTGTCCGCACAAACAGCTTTTGGAAGGCCGGGTGGGCGGCTTCGGCCTGACCGTCGAGCAGGACCACCTCGGCATAACTGGTGATTTCGATGGTCCGGGCGCGCCGGGAAAGATTGTTGATGGTCAGCAGGCGCAATTCCATGTCGTCTTCCGGGCATACGGCCACGTTGATGTTGGTGTGGATTTGATGGAACACGGCTTGAAATTCCGCGTTACCCTGGGAAAAGACGACTTCGTATCGGTCAAACACCGTTCCCATCGGTTGATGTGTGGCGGACCAGACTTGGCCGGATTCCACATCGCGCAGGTAGAAAAAGAAACCCCATTCGTCCAGCGCGGAATCCTCGCGCCAACGGGTCAAGCTAAGACGCTGCCACCGGCTGAAACCGCTGCCGCTGTTGGTGATCATTACATGATAGTTGCCGTTGGAAAGCAGGTGGACTTCCGGGGTCGGCGTGTGGGCCGTTGCAAATGATCGGGTGACGGCTTCAAACACCTGCTCCTGGCGGGCGCCGGCGGTTTCGGCCACGGCGCCGGTGGCGCGGATATGCGGGCGCGCCAATGGAATGCGTTCCTGCATCAGCAGTTGGGCCGATTTCAAACTGGGGTCGGCCATGAAGCGCCGTTGCATCGGCTGGTGGTTGAGCGCATAATCGAGCGACAGCAGCGTCATGCCGCTGTGATGGGCCATCCAGGAGCGGACAAGGGCGAAGGGCTTGCCGGAATTCGCTTGCACGCGGGACGGGGTATAATCCAGCGCTTCGTAGAGACCGAACCGGCCAACGCCGCCGCTGGCGGACAATCTTGCGAGATTCCGGAAAGCCGCCCGGGGGGCCACCATCAAGGCCATGGCGCCGGCATAGGGCGCGATGACCAGATCGTCGGCGAGCCCCCGCTTCATACCCAGCAGCGGGACCCCGAAGGCCCGGTACTGATAGATATGGCGCGTATCCACCTGATTGTAGCCGGATTCGGAAATCCCCCAGGGGATGCCGAACCGTCGGGCGTAGCGGATCTGGTGGCGGATGGCGCCCGCGTAAGTCTCATGCAAAAGCGTGCCGGGGAAGGTTGGCATAACCAGCAGCGGCATGAGATATTCGAACATTGATCCGCTCCAGGAAGCCAGCACCGGCTGGCCGCCGCCTGGCGCCAGCCGGCGGCCGAGATGGAACCAATGCTCCAGCGGCAATTGCCCGCGCGCCACTCCTACGAAACTGCCCAGACGGGATTCCGATGCCAGCAAGTCGTAGTAGCCGGGATCTTTTTTGAGGGTGTCGAGATTGAACCCAATGCTGAGCAGGTGCCGGCCGTGGTCGTACAGAAAATCCAGATCGTTTTCGCTCATCTCCGCGCAGCGGTTGGCGATTTTTTGGATCGCTTGGATGCGTTCGGCGGCGCGGGCGCTGGCGGTTTGGAGCCACTGTTTCCATTGCCGGATGGATTGCGGGTTGGCCTCCTGATCTAGTCTGGGTTCCCAGCGGTGCTGCAGGGTTGCCAGGTCCGTAAGATCCGGGATGCACTCCATTTCCTCCAGCAACTCCTTCCAAAGGGCGGCGGATTTGCCGGCCGTAACTGACTCCGGGATGGCGGCGCGGATGTCAGTTGCGGCCCAGGGCGCGCAATGGCGGATTTCATCCGCCAGGTCGGCGCATTGCCGTTGCAGGGCCTCCCGCCAGAATGCGAGCGTTTCATCCGGAGCCAGCGCCGCCGCCATTTCCTGCAGTTCCGCCAGGCCGGTATCCAGGGTACGCAATATATCGCGCAGTAAAACCGGCGTTTGCCGCACGGTTTCTATCCACGCGCTGAGGCGGGTTGCTGCGCTCTCTAATTGGGTCGGCGGGATGGCGCAGTCAGGCAGGTGTCGGGCGGATTGGATTTCCTGCAGGAGGATTCCGGCGGTATCCCGCAGTCCATCCTTCCAGTGGATGGGCAGGATGGGGGCGCGGAGCATCTCAAGGAGTCCTTCCCGGATC